>CAZGDC010000248.1:0-3142 GCA_964524405.1 uncultured Roseivirgaceae bacterium | reverse complement strand
AATATTATATCCTCACTATTATATCTATAAGTAAACTTGTAAGTAGTGCTTGTATAAATAAGATGAGCGTAGTATTTTGGGGCTTTTAAAATATGAGCCTAGCCGAAAACAGCAAAAAACATTGTCAAATATTTCCAATTTGAGGGGGGTAGTTTTAAGTGTTTTTCGAGTGGAATTAATTACAAAGCAATCATTTTAAAAAATGAATCGACACTAACCAAATTTAACTAATATGAGTGCAAATCTTACTGAAGAAGAAACCTTATTTGGGCATCCCAAAGGGTTATTTATCTTGTTTTTTGCTGAAATGTGGGAGCGGTTTTCCTATTATGGCATGCGGGCAATTCTTACGTTGTATATGGTAACATCGGCTACCGAGATGTTTAATCCAGGTATGGGGTGGTCTAATGGCGATGCACTAGCCTTGTATGGCTGGTACACCATGTTGGTGTATATAATGTCGATACCAGGAGGTATTTTGGCGGATAAGTTTATTGGGCAAAAGAAGGCAGTTATGGTCGGTGGGCTTATTTTAGTAGTAGGGCATGGTATTTTAGCTATTGAAACACTTTGGGCATTTTACACAGGGTTAATGCTTATCGTTTTGGGTGTTGGTGCCTTAAAGCCTAATATTTCAACTATGGTTGGTGGGCTATATAAGCAAGGCGATGCGCGCAGAGACCAAGGGTTTACCTTATTTTATATAGGTATTAATATAGGTGCTTTTTTAGCCTCCTTAATTGTGGGTGCCGTGGGCGAAATTATTGGGTGGCATTATGGTTTTGGTTTAGCAGGAATAGGAATGCTGCTTGGTCAAATTACATTTGTTTGGGGGAGTAAATATTTAAAAGGAATTGGAGAACCTCCTTCTAAAACAGCTAATAAAAAAGAAGAGGGTGGTGCCTCTTTTGGGCAACTGCTTTCAAACCTTATTAAAAGTCCGCTACAACTAGTTACTACCTTGGCAATAGCAGGTGTAAGTGTTTTTATGGCTATCTATTATGCTTCAGGAACAGAGGTGTATTCTTATGCTGCTTTGGGTATTTTTCTTGCCTTAGTATTTGGCTTTTTAATGATGATTTATAAAGACATAAATCGCATTGAGAAGGACCGGTTTATTGTACTTATCATTTCATTTTTAATTGTAATTGTATTTTGGGGTGCTTTTGAGCAGGCAGGCGGATTAATGAACATTTATACCCGAGATAAAATTGATAGGGTTGTCTCTTTATTTTACATTGATTTCTTATTTATAGGGTTTATTGTTGTTTTAGCAATAAAATCAGCCATTGATTTTTTTAAGAAAAACGATACATTTAAACTATTTGTATTGCTTACGCTAGTGCTTTCAATCGTGTATTACGTGCTCAGGTTTTATATGGGTGTTTTTGGCAACCCTTATGAAATCCCTGCTTCGGTATTTCAGTCGGTAAATGCTATGTTTATTATGATTTTTGGTACATTGGTTGGTAGTTTTTGGGTGCTTTGGGCCAAGTGGGGAAGAGAAAATTCCTCCTTATTTAAAATGGCAGTTGGTACCATTATTATGGGTATTGGGTTCTTGTTTATGGCAAAAGCTTCTTCCGATGTGAACGAGTATGGAGACAAAGCGGCATTAACATTGCTTATTTTAGCTTATTTATTTCATACCATAGGCGAGCTAAGTGCCTCTCCTGTGGCTTTATCGTTTATTACCAAGGTAGCACCAGTTAAATATGTATCTATTATGATGGGCGTTTATTTTGCAGCAACTGGCTTAGGTAATAAAGTGGCAGGGTCTATTGGCGAAAGTGCCCAAGCAGAGCCTATTGAAATAAGCTTAAAAAGCAATGCCGATTTAGGTGTTTTTAATGATATTGATACGCTTGTAAATAAAGGATATAATTTTGAATTAGTAACCAAAGGGAAAATTAAAAACGACCAAATTGTTTTAACTAAAGAAGGTAAAAATGTAGCAGGGTTATTTAACTTAGATGCGAGTAATACCGCACATTTAAAAGAGTATTTAACGAGCAATCCGGAAATGACAGAATATACCGTAATAGCAAGATTTGGCTATGATGGCAGTAGTGTGCATGCTGTTAGGGAGGGTACAGAAAAGGTTGATTATGCGCTATACAGTGGCAGTATAGAGGTATTTGAAGTGCAAAACAAAATAGAGTTTAAAACATTTTTAATGATTTTTGTTTTTACAAGTATTTTTGGATTATTGCTTTTATTGTTTATGAAACGTTTGAAAAAATTAACTCATAATGCGGAAGATTCGAAATTATAAGTGTGCTTCTTATTAAGAATTTATAATATATGGATACTGTTTTTATAAAAGGGAATGATAAAACACCTGAGATTGATTTTAATTTTGATGATGGGGTATTAGCTATTTCAGGCAGATCTATTCCAGAAAATCCTGTAGATTTTTATAAAAAACTAGAAGAGTACATCATTCGTTATTGTAAAAATCCTCAACCCAAAACGGTTGTTAAAGTAACGCTAGAATATTTTAATACCAGCACTAGTAAATGCTTGGTTGATATTTTTAAGCAATTAGAAATACTGCATTCTACGGCTACTGAGGTAGTTGTAGAATGGTATTACGAACTAGATGACGAGGAAATAATGGAATCAGGTGAAGACTATAAGGATATTATTGATATTCCTTTTGAGATTAAGCTGTTGGAAGGTTGATTTATTACTTGAACTTAGGCTTTCATAAATTTTTCATTTTTGTAAAAGGAAAAATGGCATTTTTAGTATTGTAAGACTATACCCGAAAAATTCAGCAGTAGTCGACAAGTTTGGTGTAAAGTGTTATATTTAAGATAGTTAACATCAAAAATAGCACTTTTAAACACACCCAAATTTGAGCAATGAAGATACATTATTTTTTAGAGAAAAAAATCAGTTTCTGTTAATTTTTCTGCCTCAGAAATAAGTACTGATGGCTCACTCACACTTCTTGAAAAAATAGAACGTGAACATAGTTGATAAACAAATTTGGGAAGTATTTGCCAGACTTACGCAACCCTAAACTTATCATTAAAACACCTTTACTTAACTCAAGGTGAAAAGCACCAGCATTTTATAAGTTTTTAAATACCAAGCCAAAAGTTGGCACAAAGAGCAACAGTGTTATTCAAAGATT
>CAZGDC010000247.1:0-3181 GCA_964524405.1 uncultured Roseivirgaceae bacterium | reverse complement strand
TTTAAGTTGACTATTTGTTTAACTTTTTAGTCAACCTATTTCAGGACGAGACCCCATTGTTAAAATAATATACTATCCCGAAACTTTCGGGATGCTATATTATTTTGCCTCGATATTGTAAAAAATAATTCAACCTAATTATTACGACATCTCAAAACTAAAATGGTATTAGTTAAAAGATTTACCATTGGTTATATTTGCCGTTTATGCAAAACCAGAAATTAAGTAACCACCAAAACTTTGAGGAATTAGACCCCAAAGAGTTCATTCTTATAAAAAATGCGCGCGTTAATAATCTAAAAAATTTAACAGTAGCAATCCCTCGAAATAAAATGGTGGTTATTACAGGGTTGTCTGGTTCGGGCAAATCTTCGTTAGCATTTGATACCCTTTTTGCAGAAGGCCAGAGAATGTATGTGGAAAGCCTTAGCTCCTATGCACGTCAGTTTTTAGGGCGAATGGAAAAACCCGAGGTTGACTATATAAAAGGGGTATCTCCAGCCATATCAATCGAGCAACGAGTAAATACCAACAATCCAAGATCCACCGTTGGCACAACCACAGAGATTTATGATTATTTGAAGCTATTATTTGCCAGAATTGGTAAAACTATTTCTCCCAAAAGTGGCAAAGAAGTTTCAAGCGATTCGGTGAGTGATGTGGTTGATTATTTGGTGTCTTTTAAGGAGGGTGAAAGGTATATGATTACCAGCCCACATGCACTTAATAAAAGCAGAACGATAGTAGAAGAGTTGAATACGCTTTTAGGTAAAGGCTATTCTCGGCTAATCATTAAAGAGCAACCCGTTTATATTGAAGATTTAATAGAATCCTCTTCTTTATTAAAAGAGGAGCCGATGGAACTTTTGATTGATAGAGGTACGGTGGCTCATGATGAGGATTCTCAATATCGAATGGCAGATTCTGTACAAACCGCCTTATTTGAAGGAGGAGGTGTCTGCCATATACACATTATTGGCAAAGCTCAAAAATCATTTTCAGATAAATTTGAGCAAGATGAGGTTGTGTTTGAACGCCCTTCTGTAAATTTTTTTAGTTTTAATAATCCTTATGGAGCTTGCAAGCGTTGCGAAGGGTTTGGCAATATATTGGGCATTGACCCCGATCTTATTATGCCCGATAGAAGTTTATCGGTTTACGAAGGAGCCATTGCTCCGTGGCGTAGCGAAACAATGAAAAAATGGTTAGTGCCTTTAATTAATGAGGCGCCTACGTTAGAATTTCCAATTCATAGAGCTATTCAAGATTTAAGTGAGCAGGAGCATGAAACACTTTGGAATGGAAAAGGGAATTTTAAAGGACTTAATAAATTTATTAAATTTTTAGAAGCACGTACTATAAAAATTCAGTACCGAGTAATGCTATCGCGTTATCGTGGCCGTACAGTTTGCTCTGATTGTAAAGGAACCCGCTTGCGTAAAGATGCTGCCTATGTGCAAGTAGCTAATAAAACCATTGTAGATATGGTATTGATGCAAGTGGATGAATTAAATACATTTTTTACAAGCATTCAGTTAAGTAAGCACGATTATGAAATTTCTAAACGTATTGTGTTAGAGGTTCAAAGTCGATTGGGCTATTTGAATAAAGTAGGGTTAGGCTACTTAACATTAAACCGTAAAACGGCTACCCTCTCAGGGGGAGAATACCAACGAATTAAATTATCAACCTCACTAGGGAGTGTACTAGTAGGTGCTATGTATATTTTAGATGAGCCAAGTATTGGCTTACACCCCAAAGACACACAAAAATTGGTGGAGGTGTTAAATGAGTTAAAATCAAAAGGCAACACTGTTATTGTGGTGGAGCACGAAGAGGAAGTGATGAAAGCAGCTGACCAAATTATTGATATTGGGCCCGATGCAGGGGCACACGGAGGAGAGTTAGTTTTTCAAGGCTCATTTGATGAGGTTTCAAACGGGGATACCTATACGACTCGTTATTTAACAGGAAGAGATAAGATTCAAGTACCCGACCGTAGAAGAACTTGGAATAAATCCATTAAAATTATAGGCGCTAGAGAAAACAATTTAAAAAATGTAACAGTTGATTTTCCTTTAGGAGTACTAACGGCTATAACAGGTGTAAGCGGATCGGGCAAATCAACCTTGGTAACAAAGATTTTATATCCAGCTTTGGGTAAAATATTGGGCACCGTAAATACGGCCACAGGTAAGTTCGATCAACTAACAGGCAATTATAAAGATATTAGTCAAATAGAGTTTGTAGATCAAAATCCGATTGGCAAATCATCTCGATCGAACCCAGTAACCTATGTAAAGGCGTATGATGGCATACGGCAATTATTTGCAGACCAGCAATTGTCGAAGCAACGAAGTTATAAGCCTGCTCATTTCTCTTTTAATGTAGAAGGTGGCCGTTGCGAAACGTGTTCAGGCGAAGGCTCTGTAAAAATTGAAATGCAATTTATGGCTGATATTGTGCTAGATTGTGAGCAGTGCAAGGGGCAACGGTTTAAACGAGAGATTTTAGAAGTAAATTATAATAATAAAAACATTAGTGAGGTGCTTAACCTTACCATTGATGAGGCATTGGAGTTTTTTAAGGAAGCGCCAACGATACTTAAAAAGCTAATGCCATTGGCCGAAGTTGGATTAGGCTATGTAACCCTAGGGCAATCGTCAAGCTCGTTAAGTGGAGGCGAAGCTCAACGGGTTAAATTGGCCTCTTTTTTAGGGAAAGGCAGGTTGGGCAATCAAAATATAGTATTTATTTTTGATGAACCAACCACAGGACTTCATTTCCACGATATTAGCAAATTGCTTAACGCCATGAATGCTTTAATTGAACAAGGTAACACAGTGTTGGTTATTGAGCATAATGTAGAAATTATTAAATCTGCTGATTGGGTAATAGACCTAGGGCCCAATGGGGGAGATAATGGGGGGCAGATAAGTTTTGTTGGGTTACCAGAAGATTTAGCCAAGGAAAAGAATAATCATACAGCCCCATTTTTAAAAGAAAAACTAGTGACTAAATTAGCGCCTAAACCTTTGGGATAAATTATCCATGAATTAATTAAGAGAGGTGTAGCATATCATAAAAAGTACAATAATTTAATTATACCTTTACAGCGATTTAAATTTAACCAAGTATAATAAAATCAACGAGTATCATGAGTCAAGAAGTTATCGAGCGG
>CAZGDC010000246.1:0-3187 GCA_964524405.1 uncultured Roseivirgaceae bacterium | reverse complement strand
TGGTTGTATCTACGGTTTTAAATAATTGATACCTTTGCAGCTCTAATAATTATTTATGAGCTTAGTAAGGGTGTTTGTTTTTATTTGTGTGTTAGTTATTCCACTATCTATTAATGCGCAAAACAATAGGCTTTCCATTCCACAAATCGAAACGTATCAATATGATACTAATTATATTAAAAGCTATAATTCTAAACTAGCATTGAGATTGGTATTGCCTAAACGATTTGACCGGTTTACCCTTAAAAACACCCTTACTAATAAAAAATACGTGTATAAGGCAAACGAAAGATATGGTATTGGTATTGGTGTAACCTATAAATGGTTGGCTGTTGATATTACATTAAGCCCTGACTTTACACAACGAAACACCGAGGTTTTTGGCGAAACAGAAGAGTTTAATATTAAAGGAAGTGCCTACTTAAAACGACATGTAATAGATGGTTATTTTAGAAGGTATAAAGGATACTATGTGTCGAACGCTACGGAGGTAATACCTGATTGGCAGCCAGGAACACAATACCCGCTACGGCCCGATATACAAACTATAAGCTGGGGCTTTAATTACACCATTCCTTTTAATTGGAAAAGATATTCGCCTAAAGTAATTTTTGTATTAGATGGAGAATTAAAGAAAAGCGCAGGTTCATTTATGGCCGTTTCTTCTCTTTATGTTTACCACTTAAAAGCAGATTCGAGCATTGTTGATAATAGTTTTAGCCCAGAAGCACAAATAAACAATATGAATATAGCTCTTATTGGGCAGTTGTTTGGCTATTCTTACACCCACGTGTATAAAGAATTCTACGCCTCTGCATCCGTTTTGCCCGGCATAACCTATACATTAGGCAATGTTTTTAGTGAAGCAGGCACCTACCACCCAAGGTTTACAGCTAATTTTAAATTAATGGTTAGGGCAGGCTTGGGCTATAACTCTGAACGATGGTATGCAGGGATCTATTTAATTGTAGATAATAATCAAATTGCCTTACCTCAACACTTAGCCATAACTAATGCCTTAGGAGAATTTAGGGTTTTTGCAGGGTTTCGAATTAAACCCCCTAAATTAATAGATGATATAATGGATAGGCTATAAAAGATTGTTCGCAAGGTTAGCCAACTCAGACCGCTCTCCTTTTTCCAACGTAATATGCGTATCAATTTGGTTTATTCAAACACCCATTTAACTAAACTAAAAGCCGCTACTAATAACACCATTACCGAAAGAATATTAAGCCATATACCAACCCTTACCATTTGGCTAATTTTAATATGCCCACTAGAAAAAACAATGGCATTAGGAGGGGTAGAAATGGGCATCATAAAAGCACAGCTCGCTGCCATGGCTACAGGTATTGAGAGTAATAATGGGTTAATTTGAGCTCCTTCGGCAATAGCAATTACAATTGGGATAAAAACAGTAGCTAACGCTACATTGCTCATTAACTCCGTCATAAATAGCATTACTGTTATTAAAATTAAAAAAATAAGCAGCATAGATAATTGATTTTGAGCAATAACCTGTGCAATTATATCCACCAACCCCGCATGCTCCATGGCTTTTGCCAAGGTCATTCCTCCCCCAAAAAGCAATAAAATTCCCCAAGGCAAACGTTCTGTTGCTTTCCAATGAAGCAATTGTTTTTTTTCTTTAATATCTGCAGGAATAACAAACATTAGAACACCGCCTATCATAGCTGTTACGGTATCATTAAGAAGCGAAACCCCAATTAGATTATTTAAAGGTGTTTTAAATACCCACAAAAAGGCCGTGAGTCCAAAAATAACAGCAACCATTTTCTCTTCCTTTTTCCATTTTCCTAATAAACGAAGTTCATTATTAATAAGCTTTTCAGCATTATTCATTTTACCAAGCCCATTTTTATGTAGCACTTTTGTTAGAAGCAAATAGGTTAATGTAAGCAAAATAACACTTATTGGCACACCTACCATCATCCAATCTGCAAACCCAATTTCGGTATGTAAAATCTCTTGGGCATAACCTACAAAAACCACGTTTGGGGGGGTTCCTATAATGGTAGCCAAGCCACCAATATTGGCCGAATACGCAATGCCGAGCATAAGTGCTAATGAAAAATTAGTAAATCCTTTTTCGTTTAAAGAGTCGTGTTTAATCAGGTTTATAACCGATAAAGCAATGGGCAACATCATAATGGTAGTGGCTGTATTACTTATCCACATACTTAAAAAAGCAGTGGCCATCATAAATCCTAAAATAATACCGTTGGCGCTCGTTCCTGTGAGTTTAATTAAACGTAATGCAATCCGTTTATGTAAGCCGTGCTCTTCTAAACCAAGTGCTAAAAGAAAGCCTCCCATAAACAGAAAAATTATAGGGCTTGCATAAGGAGCGGTAGCCATTTTTAGTGTAAAAACACCTAGTGCAGGAAATAGAATAATAGGAAGCAATGCGGTTACAGCCATTGGTGCAGCTTCTGATATCCACCAAATTATCATCCAAATAGCTACTGCCAACACTTGCCAAGCTACAGGGTTTAAGTAGGCTGAATTTTGAAAAGTTAATGCCAACCCAAATAAAATGGGGCCTAATAATAATCCTGCAAATTTTAATGATAATTTCATTATGTGTAATTAATGTTTAAAACTCAAACGAGCCATTAATCCACTCACTATCTAAATCGGATTGATAGCTTTTGTAAAAATCGATGGCAGGCGTATTCCAATCTAATACTTGCCAATTTATTCCTTTATATCCTCTTGATTTACCTTCATTTATACAAGCTTCAAAAAGCATTTTGCCTGCTCCTTTCCCTCTCGCTTCTTCTGTTACAATTAGGTCTTCTAAATAAAGCCGTACCCCTTTCCAAGTTGAGTATCGCAAATAATAGATGGCCGTACCAATAATTTTACCTTGGTGTTCGGCAACAAAAAACCAATAAACAGGAGACGTTCCAAATCCATCTTTGGTCATTTTCTCAACGGTATTTATAACTTGCTCGGGTGCTTTTTCAAACAACGCCAGTTCCTTTATTAACTCCAGTATAAATGGAAGGTCGGCCTTTGTCCCTTTTCTTAAGGATATGTTCATTATGCTAAAATATAAAATAAAAAACCACATTAGAAATCGAAAAGCAATAACTCATCATTTTGCCTTTTTATTTCCATCTTTTTCAGTACCTGTTTACCCAAGATACTTTTGAGACAA
>CAZGDC010000245.1:0-3203 GCA_964524405.1 uncultured Roseivirgaceae bacterium | reverse complement strand
AAGCGGAGTCTATTACACTCAACCCAGAAGTGGATATGTCAGAATTTGTTTTTCCTGAAGAATAATAATTTAGAGGAAAGACATATGAAAAAGATACTAGCAATAATAACAGTGTTCGCTAGCATAAGCTATGCACAAGCACAAGAGGATGCAATAGTACTTTCGGGTAAAGCCTTATTTGGCTCTATTAATGCTCGTCAAATTGGGCCTGCATTAATGAGCGGCAGGTTAACCGATTTAGTAGGCCACCCAACCAACGACAAAGTGCTTTATGCAGGCACTGCAGGTGGTGGTATTTGGCGGTCAGTTGATGGAGGCTCTTCTTTTAACTCCATTTTCGATAAACATGCACAATCCATAGGCGCCTTGGCAATTGACCCTAAAAACCCAGATTTAGTAATTTGGGCAGGAACAGGCGAAACATGGACCCGAAATAGCACATCGGTAGGCGATGGGCTTTACAAAACCACCGATGGGGGTAGTAATTGGAAAAAAGTGGGATTCGATGGCTTCGATAATCGCATAAGTAGTATTCAAATAAACCCAAACAATACAGAGGAAGTATTTGTAGGAGTTTTAGGGCCACTTTGGGGCGATAGTAACGAAAGAGGCGTTTATAAAACGAGTGATGGAGGCAAAACATGGGAAAAATTATTAGCAGGAAAACTGGATGTTGGCTGTTCCGATTTAATCTTAGACCCCAACGACCCAACCATATTATATGCTGCTTTTTGGCAATTTAGGCGAACCGCATGGTCGTTTAATTCAGGGGGCGAGCACAGTGCTTTGTATAAATCTACCGATAGCGGGAAAACATGGAATAAGATACATAATGGGTTTCCAAAAGGAGATTTAGGCAGGTTTGCTATTGCCATAGCCCCTTCCAATAGTGCTATTCTTTATGCTGCCGTTGAAGCCAAAGAAGGTAAAGGGCTTTATAAATCAACCGATGGAGGAACTTCTTGGGAGTACCTTAATAGAGATTTTGGTTTAGTAATACGCCCGTTTTATTTTGCAAGAATAGTGGTAGATCCTCGCAACCCTGATATTTTAATGAAAGGTGGATTGTATGGTTCTATGAGCCAAGATGGCGGTAAAACATTTAAAGGCATGGGCAGCATGCATGCCGATATTCATGATTATTGGTTCGATATTCATAACTCAGAACGAATATACGCTGCCACCGATGGCGGTTTATATAGGTCGTGGAACCGAGGCACTACCATGGAAATGGTAAACGATTTACCTCTTTCTCAGTATTACCATATTAGTGTTGATAATGCGGAGCCTTATAATATTTATGGAGGCCTGCAAGATAATGGCTCTTGGTATGGGCCTTCGTCTAGCCCAGGCGGCATTGAGGCACGAGATTGGAACAGAGTTGGATTTGGAGATGGCTTTAGGGTATATCGGCATCCTACTAAAAACATAATTTATTCCGAAATGCAAGGAGCACAGGGCGTATGGCGGTACGATGTTGAAAAAAAGAAAAGGAGCGATATAAAACCTTTTCAAGAAGAAGGACAACCCAAGCTAAGGTTTAACTGGAATGCCGCTATGCAATTAAGCCCTAATAAACCAGATAGGTTTTATTTAGCCAGTCAGTTTTTACATAAATCGGATGATATGGGAAGTAATTGGAAAATTATTTCGCCTGATTTAACCACCAACGACCCCACCAAACAAAATCAAGAAGAATCTGGCGGTATATCGAAGGATAATTCGGGCGCAGAAAACCACTGTACTATTTTTACCATATCAGAATCTCCTTTTGATGAAAATGTTATTTGGGTTGGTACCGATGATGGCAATGTACAAGTTACACAAGATGGCGGAGCCAACTGGACAAATGTGATTGAAAACATACCTAATCTGCCTAAAAACACATGGTGTTACCAAGTGGTGGCGAGTAATTTTACTAAAGGGGCGGCTTATGCCGTATTTGAAGGGCATACCACCAATGATAATACTACTTATTTGTATAAAACTACCGACTTTGGCAAAACGTGGGTTTCCTTGGTAAAAGATAATATTTATGGATTTGCCCGTAGCATTCAAGAAGACTACGAAAGTGAAAACCTATTATTTTTAGGAACCGAGTTTGGGTTGTATGTTACCATTGATGGGGGTAAACATTGGTCTAAATTTACCAATAATATGCCAAGTACAGCCGTGCATTCCATTGCATTGCATAAAAAAACCAGTGATTTAGTACTAGGCACACATGGCCGTGGGGTTATTATTATAGATAACATTAGCCCACTACGCTCACTTTCGCAAGAAGTACTACAAAAGGATGTTCATTTTTTTGAATCAAAACCGTATGTAATGAAAGAACAAAGTGGTTTTGGGGGTGGGAGTAATGGAAGCCAGTATATTGGGCCAAACCCAAGTTCATCAGCTCAAATTGCTTACTACCTTAAAAAAAGGCACACATTTGGCAAAATGAATATTGAGATTCAAGATATGAATGGCAATAAGGTAAGCCAAATAGATGCGGCAAAACAAAAAGGAATAAATATTGTTAAGTGGAATTATACGATGAAATCGCCTAAAGTAGCCAAAGGAAAAACCTTTAGTTTTGGTGGGTTTTCGTCTCCACGCGTACCTGCGGGCATGTATAAAGTGGTAATGACAAAAGGTAAAAAAACCTATGATACAACCATAGAAGTAGTATATGACCCTGCCTCTGGCCTAACAGCCGAAGATAGAAAGCTGCAACAAGAAACCACCATGAAACTGTATAGTATGACACAGGAATTGGCGTATATGGTATATGAATTGGATAAAATTATGGAATATGCCACCAAAGTAGTGGTTGCAAACCCCAAATCTAAAAAGAAAGCCAATGCACTTACAAATGACTTAAATGCGTTAAAAGAAACGCTAGTAATAACCACAGGAGATAATTATGTGGGCAGTGCTGAGCCGCAGCTAAGAGAAAAAATGTCGGATTTATACAGTGTTATTGTAAGTAATTACGATAGACCCTCTAATTCGCAACTAGCTAATTTAACAGTAATTACAAAACGATTTAATGAGGCGCAAGAAGAGTTTAGTAGAATTAAAAATAAGCAAGTAGGTAAATTAGAAAAATCAGCTTTTAGCGTACAAATGGACGAATTAAAAGTAAAATCATTTGACGATTTTATAGATTAATTTAAGCGGAGGATAATATAACCTGAATAATGTTTTCAAAAACT
>CAZGDC010000244.1:0-3222 GCA_964524405.1 uncultured Roseivirgaceae bacterium | reverse complement strand
CGCTAAATCTATGGCGAAGTAAGGCCTTTGCAGAAATAGTTACCACTCAGCAGAGGGGTCGCTCCCAATTACCTCACCCATTTCATCGAGCAAGGGTTGTAGGTGCTCCGTGTGCTTGCCATAGCGCCCACCAAAAAGGGGTAATTCCTCTGCTAAATTGGGCAGCACCAATTGCGTTTGGTTCAATACAGATTCAATATGCGTTATCCAACGCTCTCTTAGTGCTATTTCTCCTGCAAAGATATGTTCAGAGATTATGTCATCTTCAAATTTTGATTTTTCAAATATGCCTAAGGCATAAGGGATGGAGTAGTCTAAAGCGTTTTGAAGCCTAGTGATACTTTCATCATTGCCATTACCTAGTTTCTTAATCCAGCTATCGGCATGCATTATATGGTATCGGCATTCGCCTTTTAGTTTTCTTGCTAAAAATTGTAAAGGTTCGTAGGATGAGTTCATAAGCATCTCGAAACGATAGTAATCGGCTGTATCATATAAAAAATGCCTCATTAAGCTAAAATCGTATTCACCAATGGGTAGTTCTACCAACTGTGAATTATGAAATTGTGTTGCAGGTCGAGTAAAAGCCACCATATCAGGCTCCTCTTCTCCTAGCTCTTGAAGCAAGCGGTATATGGCAAGGCTTTGCCCAACTTTATCTTGTGCCATAGAGGCAAAAGCAATGTCTTCTTCTAAAATAGGACCCAAGCCAATCCACTCTGAGTTTCTATGCCCAATAATTAGCATATCATCGGCCATTTTGTATAATAAATCTTTTAGTGCGTTTTTGTTCATGGCTTAAGCTTCTTTGTTTTTATTAGCTAAATATTCTTCAATTTTAGCTTGCCCTCTATAGTCAATAGCTTCTCTAAATTTTTTTTCAGGCAAGGTATTCCACATCTCTTTATCTTCTTCTGTAGATTGATAGAAATCTTCCACCTTAGCTACCCAAACATTTAATACAGGTTTGGAAATATCTAAAGATGATTTGGCGATTTGCAAGGCATGCTCTGGGCTATCGGCCATAACAGAACCAGCATATTTGTGTTGTTTTCCACGTTTAAGCATGTGGAATATCTTATACGATACCGAACCATTTTTTGTGGATGCCTCCACCTTATCATAAATACTAATTTTGTTTTCAGAATAGGCGGAGACCACTATATTTGGAGTTTCAATGGTCCAAATTCCTGCGCACATCATTCTACGGCTGTATTGCTCTTTGGCAAATAAAAAGGCCATTTCATTATCGGGAGCGTGCACAATGCCTTCGTGCTGATATTTTCCTCCATCTCTTACTAATACAAAAACTTCGTAAGTAGGCAATTGATCTAGTAGTTGAGTGGGTGGGCTATGGGTAGCTTTAAAAATATCTAGTCGTTGAAATCGGGGGTCTAATACTTCTTTAATCATATGAGCTAAGCTAAAGGTTGAACATATTTTGCTTCTTTACTAAGAATTGCTTTGCGTACCCATCTGCCTCGTTCTTCGGCTGTTTTACGAACAGCAATACGCTCAGCATTACATGGGCCACCGCCATTAATTACACGTTTAAATTCGTCCCAATCGGGTTCGGTGTATTCCCATTTGCCAGTTTCCTCATTTTTTCTAAGCTTATCATCGGGTAAGGTTAAACCTAATTCCCATATTTTAGGTACATACATATCTAGCCATTGCTGGCGTGTATCATCGTTAGAAAGCATTTTTACTTTCCATTTCATAAGCACTTTGGTATGGGTAGATACTTTATCAGGAGGGCCAAAAAAGTGTTGCATAGGCCCCCACCATCGGTTCATGGCTTCTTGCATCATTTTGCGTTGGGCAGGAGTGCCTGTGGCCAAATGAATTACACAATGATGCCCATACTTTAGATGGAATGATTCTTCGATGCAGATTCGTTCTAAAGCACGGCTGTACGGGCCATAACTGCCTCTTGCATTGGCCAATTGGTTTACAATAGCACCAGCGTCAACCAGCCACGAGATAAAAGCAGAATCGGCCCACGTATAAGCGGGGTAGTTAAAAATGTTGGAGTATTTAGATTTGCCGCTTAATAAATCATCAATCATAGCTTCGCGGGGTTTACCTAATGTTTCGGCAGCACTGTATAAAAGTTGGGCATGCCCCACCTCATCTTGTACTTTGGCCATAAGAGCGAGCTTGCGTTTAAAGCCTGGAGCACGAGTTATCCAAGTGCCTTCGGGTAAGGCGCCTATTATTTCGCTGTGCGCATGTTGCTCAATCATTCTAATAAGCTGCCTTCGGTATAATTCGGGCATCCAATCAGTGGCTTCAATTTTCTCACCTCGCTCAATTCGGGCTTCAAACTCAGCTAATAAAATAGGGTCTTCTTCGTGTGAATCTTTCGCCCTTATTTTTTCGAATGTGTTTCCTCCTCCGTACATTATTGTATTTTTTGGTTGATAATCAATCTATTTAATCGCAGGGCGATAGCCCATTTGGTTTAATTCCTCGACCCCTTGGGTCGGAAACAATATTGTTTGCAAAGCAAACTCCAACTACTACCCCGATGGCTCTGCCTCGGGGTAGTTTATTACGCGTATTTTTCAAGTATATACTATTCAATAGTGGCTCGAAGTTGGGAGTCTGATATCGGAAGTGTTGTAGCTTTCGACTCCTATATTCAAACTTCATGCTTCTTGATTCCTTTTAAAAAAATAGTGGCAAATGCTATATTTAATTTTTCTGGTGGTAATGTATAGTTATGCCATTTCTGTATTCCATTTAATGACGACAATATCGCCATTACGGCAAATGAGGCATTTGGAACTTCAAATTTTTCTTCTACTACACCTTGTTCTATTAATAATTTGAATGCTTGTTCATATTCTCTTTGCATAGCTACAAAATCTGATAAATGAGGTTCTGATAAATGCCGCCATTCGTTCCAAAAAACGGCTGAAGCGGCTATGTCATTAGTGATTATATTAACATGGCTTATTACAGCATTTTTAAATTTTGTTTCAATGGGCTCATTTGTTTCAATAACTGCATTAATTTCTGTAATAAATGATTTTGCCATCCGAAAGCAAATTCTTTGTAAAATAAGCTCTTTTGAACTAATGTGCGAATAAATGCTTGCGGCTTCAATACCAACGGTCGAAGCAATATCTCTCATAGAAGTGGCAGAATACCCTTTTGCTTTGAATAACTCTGTGGAAGCCACTTCAATTTGTTCTTTTCGAGGTATTTTAAGCAATG
>CAZGDC010000243.1:0-3223 GCA_964524405.1 uncultured Roseivirgaceae bacterium | reverse complement strand
AAATTAAATTTAAGATATTTTATGAGTCTAGCCTTTAATAAAAACGAGGATGAGAATAAACTTTTAGTTTCAGATTTACTTACTCGTCTTGCTAAAGTAAAAAAAGGGGGAGGAGATAAACGCATCGAGAACCAGCACAAAAAAGGAAAACTTACGGCAAGAGAACGCATCAGTTACCTTAAAGATAAGGGATCGGAATTTTTGGAAATAGCCGCCTTTGCAGGCGATGGCATGTATGCCGAAGTTGGAGGGTGCCCTTCTGGCGGAGTGATTACTGGCATAGGGTATGTAAGTGGCAGGCAATGTGTAATTGTTGCCAATGATGCCACTGTAAAAGCGGGAGCTTGGTTTCCAATTACGGCAAAGAAAAATATGCGAGCCCAAGAAGTGTCCATCGAAAATAGATTACCTATTATTTACTTAGTGGATTCAGCAGGGGTGTTTTTACCTATGCAAGATGAAATTTTTCCTGATAAAGAACATTTTGGCAGGCAGTTTAGGAATAATGCGGTAATGTCATCGATGGGTATTGTGCAAGTGGCTGCCATAATGGGTAGCTGTGTTGCAGGGGGTGCTTATTTGCCTATTATGAGCGATGAAGCCTTAATTGTAGATAAAACGGGCTCCATCTTTTTAGCAGGTTCTTATTTAGTAAAATCGGCCATTGGAGAGCAAATTGATAATGAAACCCTAGGCGGTGCTACTACCCATTGTGAAATATCAGGTGTAACAGACAATAAGTTTCCGAACGATAAAGCCGCCTTAGATTACATCAAAGATATTTTCTCAAAAATTGGAGATAACGAGCAAGCAGGCTTTAATCGAGTGGCCCCCAAGCCACCAAAATTGGATGAAAAGGAAATTTATGGATTGTTTCCATCTGATCGAACTAAGCCCTACCAAATGCAAGAAATTATTGATCGATTGATTGATGATTCTGAATTTTCAGCGTATAAACCCGAATATGGTAAAACCATTATTTGTGGCACTGCTCGAATAGATGGTTGGGCAGTGGGCATAATTGCCAATCAGCGTACGGTAGTAAAAACAAAAAAAGGAGAGATGCAAATGGGAGGTGTTATTTACTCCGACTCAGCCGATAAATCCGCTCGATTTATAATGAATTGCAACCAGCGTAAAATTCCATTAGTATTTTTGCAAGATGTAAGTGGGTTTATGGTGGGCAGCAAATCTGAACACGGTGGCATTATTAAAGATGGGGCTAAAATGGTTAACGCAATGGCCAATTCTGTAGTGCCAAAATTTACCATAATTATGGGCAATTCCTATGGTGCTGGTAATTATGCTATGTGCGGTAAAGCCTACGACCCAAGATTAATCTATGCTTGGCCTTCAGCACAAATGGCTGTTATGAGTGGAGCAGCAGCAGCTAATACGTTACTGCAAATAAAAGTGGCCTCTGCCAAAGCAAAAGGAGAGCAATTGACTGATGCACAAAAAAAAGAGGAACTGGAGAAAATCACGAATCGGTATAACGAGCAATTAAGCCCCTATTATGCGGCAGCTAGGCTTTGGGTTGATGGCATAATTAACCCATTGGAAACACGCAAGGTAATTGCAATGGGCATAGAAGCCGCCAACCATGCACCCATTAAAACACCGTTTAATGTGGGTGTAATTCAAACGTAAAATGGATAATAAAGAGCTAAAAGCCTTGGTTTCCTTACTCGAAGATGATGAGCTTCGCCCTCAAATCGAAGAAAAAATTTTTTCGATGGGTAATAAAATCATACCTTTTTTAGAAGAGGAATGGGGAGCAAGTTTCGATGCTTCTGTACAAGAACGAATTGAAGAAATTGTTCACTCCCTTCAGTTTAGTTTACTTAAAGAAAGATTGATCGACTGGAAAACCAATGATTCAGAAGACTTGCTAAAAGGAATGTGGTTGGTGGCCACTTATCAGTACCCTGATTTAGATTTTGACAAAGTAACACAAGACTTTGAACAACTATATTACGAAATTTGGCCAAATTTTGAGCCAGAAGCACACCCGTATGACCAAGTGAAGGCGATAAGCAATACCTTATTTAGTAAATTAAGATTTAAAGCAAACACCACCCATTTTTATTCGCCAGCCAATTCAATGATAAACGCGGTTTTGGAATCTAAAAGGGGAAATCCGATTGCGCTAAGTGTAATTTATATGCTAATTACACAAAAGCTAAAAATGCCTGTATATGGAGTTAATTTGCCTAATTTTTTTATAATTACCTATAACGACAAGGGTAATGATTTGCAATTTTATATAAACGCTTTTAACCGGGGGCTCATTTTTACCAAGCAAGATATTGATCATTACTTAGGGCAAATAAATATAAACTCACAGCCAAAATTTTACCAAGCATGCACACATACAGATATAATTGCACGTGTGTTACGTAACCTTATAGTTAGCTTCGAAAAACTAGATGAACATCACAAAGCGGATGAGGTAAAACAATTACTGATTTTATTTGAGTAGCTGATTCGATTGATATTACATTTTTTCTAGTATACTAGTTCCTAAACCTAACTTGTAAATTACCCCATATTAACATTGAAATGGCATTATCCCATTTAATCGCTTAACTAAACGGTATTAAACTCAGCATCCACAAAAGTAGTAATGTATTCAAATAGTGTCATGTATATACTATTCAAAAGTGATTAATACCTCCCCATTTTCTACACTGTCTCCTACCTTCGCCTTTATATGTTCTATAACAACATCTCCAGCAGCCTTAATTACATTTTCCATTTTCATAGCCTCCAACACTAATAACTTATCGCCTTTGGTAATTACTTGTCCTTTTTCTACGAAAATTTTTAAAATCAAGCCTGGCATTGGTGCTTTTAGGTTTTCAGTTTTAGCTTCCGAGAGGTTGTTCATTCCAAGCTTCTCTAAAAGATCATCCATCTTATCTTTAAGATCAACTTTGTAAACCGTATTATTTACTTTAATAAAAACCTGCTTCTTTTCTTTATCTAACCTTACTAACTCAACAGAATAGCTTTTATGATTAGAAATTATATGGTATTTGCCTTGGTTTAATTTAACCAAATCAAAGTCAAGTTTTTGACCGTCAACTATTACATCTTCTTTAAAAATATTAATTTGATAAGAATTATTTTGAACAGCCGCTTTAATCATGATAGTTGTTTTTTTCAAATATACTACATAACCTATCTATTAAAATAATGAGATTTTGTATTTTACATTTTA
>CAZGDC010000242.1:0-3239 GCA_964524405.1 uncultured Roseivirgaceae bacterium | reverse complement strand
AAAGTGGATATATAGGCAGCTGTAATTATTATTAAACTTTTTGATCGACTCATTGATGACTAATTGATGGGCTAAATAATTGAGCTAAAAATAGATGCTCTAATAAATTTGAATACATACAAACATAAAAAAAATACCTCTTAATGAAGCATTGAACTTTGGGATGTTTTTCACATTTTTACTATATGAATCGACACACCTACAACCTTGGCCTTATCGGCAACTGCTCTTTTCAAGCATTAATAGATACCGAAGCTAGCGTAAAATGGCTTTGCTGGCCAAAATTTGACAGTAGTTTTATTTTTGGAGGTTTGCTAGATGACCAGAAAGGTGGTGAGTTCAGTATTAATCCTGTTAAAGAGGTGCATTCAAGCTGTCAATCCTATATTAAAAACACGAACATTTTAACCACCGAAATTAGCACGGGTGATGGCCGTTATAAGGTAACTGATTTTGCGCCTAGATTCGAGCAGTACGACCGACATTATAAACCGTTGATGTTTATACGAAAAATAGAGTCGATGGAAGGTACACCAGAAATACAAGTGGTGTGCGACCCCAGAGGCGATTATGGAAACATTACTCCTGAAGTGAGTGTTGGAAGCAGCCATTTACGGTATAAAGGATTAGAAGAGGAAGTTCGCCTAACCACGAATTTATCTTTAAATTATATTAAAGAAGGCAAAGCCTTTAAGTTAGAAAAACCCATTTATTTAATAATGACTTGGGGCGTACCATTAGAAGGGGCCATTAAACAAACAGCCGAAACATTTTTAACCAAAACCATTGATTATTGGAATGATTGGGTGCGCCATTGCACCATTGGCTCGTTATGGCAAGAAGCCGTAATACGCTCGGCACTTACTTTAAAAATGCATCAATTTGAAGATACAGGTGCTATTACTGCCTCCACTACCACCAGTTTACCCGAACACCCTGGTTCAGGGCGAAATTGGGATTACCGCTATTGTTGGATGCGCGATTCATACTACACCCTAAATGCTTTTAACTCTATTGGGCAATTTGAGGAGTTGGAAAAATACTCGAACTATATAGGAAATATAGCAGTAGGCGAAAATTGCCGATATAACCCCGTATATAACCTGCTGGGCAACGAAGATTTTGAAGAAGAAATTTTAGACTTAAAAGGTTATTTAGGAAATGGCCCTGTACGGTTGGGCAACCAAGCAAAAGAACACATTCAAAATGATGTATATGGTCAAGTTCTTGTATCACTACTGCCTTTATATACCGATGAGCGATTGAATAGCCAAGAACATACACGTTCAAAAATAATAATAATGGACTTGCTTCAAGGCATAGAACGTACCATGGATGAACCCGATGCCGGGCTTTGGGAATTACGCAATATGAGTTTTAAACATTGCTACACGTTCCAGTTTCATTGGGCTGGGGCAAATGCCGCTATAAAAATTGCCAAAATGCTTAATGATGATGAAATGCTCGTAAAAGCAAAAGAATTAAAAATAGCTGCCTCTGCTCAAATTGAAAAATGCTACGACCCCAAACAAAAAGCTTATACTTCTGCCATTGAAACAGATAGGTTGGATGCAAGCCAGCTACACTTAATTACCATGAATTACCTTGACCCTAATTCTGATAGAGCTAAAGAGCATTTAGAAGCGTTGGAAAAAGAACTAAAAACAGAAGAAGGGCTATTTTACCGCTATAAGCATGAAGATGATTTTGGTAAACCCAAAAGCACATTTTTGATTTGTGCCTATTGGTATGTAGAGGCCCTTGCTGCCGTTGGCCGATTGGATGAGGCTGAAAAAATATTTGACCACTTATTAAGTTATACCAACCACCTTGGGTTGCATAGCGAAGATATTGATGAGGCAACAGGTAGCCAATGGGGCAATTTTCCGCAAACCTATAGCCATGTGGGGCTTATAAATGCAGCTTTTAGAATTGGAAGGAAGTTAGATAGACCTAACTTTTTGTAAATCAAAATTGAATTTTATTTTTGAGGCTAAAAGTGAAAAGGCATATTATTTGATTCGCTAAATTTAATTTATTATTTTAATGGCTAAAGCCATATAGGGCATTTATTTTACCCTGAGCTAAAGCACAGGGCAAAACCTTCCTTTTACATCTACATACTCTATAGTGCCTTGACGATTTTTTTTGCAGCTAATGGAGTAATTTTCCACTATATTAAAAGGATGGTTTACAGCTCTAATTCCATTTTAACCTTTAAATGCCGCATTGAATTGGCTATTTTTTACACTCTCATTATTAGAATCGAACCCTAGGCAACTATCCACCCAAAATCAATTTTGGCTAAAAAGTTCTTTTTTAGCTAATTTTCGGCTACTTTTTAACAGATTGCTTCACTCGTGCCTCGTTCGCAATGACGGGGCTAACCTTTCCGAAAGTTTAAAACTTTCGGAAAGTTGATTTGTAGTACCTTCATTGCGATTCGCCATTTGGCGGAGAAGCCTACCTGTAAATTTAAAGGCGGTACAGGCATGTTCCATAATTAGGCTGTTCACTTTTAACAGATTGCGAGTCTCGTAAACACCAGATTTGCAATGACGGTACATAAACCTGTAGGTTTAAGCTTGACACGATACGATTGTCCCCTTTTTTTAAAATAAAAAGCAATCCAAGATGGAATAAACAAATTGATTTTGGGTGAACAGGCACAACCCTAATTGTATTAAACTTGTTTATTCGGGCACAGTTTAGCTCCGTGCTTCAGCTCGGGGGTTGATGATGATGATAGTTAAATGGCTTTAGCCATCAATCTACAGTTTTAAAGCTAAAGTTTTTAATGAACTCATCATACTCATCAGAAAAAGTCTTTTTCTGGTGGTGTAGCTTCTGCCCTTTTATATATTCCCTTACTTTATCTACTTGCGACTCACTTACTGAAACCGCAAAATAATCCTCTTGCCACTGTAACTTTTGTTCTAGCAATTTATTTTGATTCACCCAAAAAGCTGATTCGCCCTTTATAAGTTGCATTACTTTACTAATTGTTTGCTCATTTTTAAGACGAAATAAGCAATGTACATGATCCGAGTATCCATTAACAACATCCATCAAAATATCTTTTTTTAACGCATTTTGATGAATATGCCTAAATATCTCTTCTCGAACGATTTGATCAAGCACAGGTTCCCTCTTCTTCGTAGCCCATACAGCATGTACCCATAATTTAACAAACGACATTTGATGATTATTAATGGCTAAAGCCAAATGTATTGATTTTA
>CAZGDC010000241.1:0-3240 GCA_964524405.1 uncultured Roseivirgaceae bacterium | reverse complement strand
GAAGCTAGTTTTTGGACTGCCGAAGAAATTGATTTAAGTCAAGATATTAAAGATTGGGCAAACCTAAATGATGGGGAACGCCACTTTATTAGCCATGTACTCGCTTTTTTTGCCGCAAGTGATGGTATAGTAAACGAGAACCTTGCAGAAAATTTTGTTTCAGAAGTGCAATACACCGAAGCTAAATTCTTTTATGGATTTCAAATAGCTATAGAGAATATTCATTCAGAAACCTACTCTCTATTAATTGATACCTACATAAAAGATGATAAAGAAAAAGACAAGTTGTTTAATGCCATAGACACCATTCCTATGGTAAAGAAAAAAGCCGATTGGGCATTGCGCTGGATAGATGAAGGCTCTTTTGCCGAACGCTTAATAGCTTTTGCTGCCGTAGAAGGCATTTTCTTCTCTGGTAGTTTCTGCTCTATTTTCTGGTTAAAGAAAAGAGGATTGATGCCAGGATTAAGCTTTTCTAATGAATTAATATCTAGAGATGAAGGTTTGCATTGCGATTTTGCTTGCCTATTGTATAATAACCATGTGGTTAACAAACTCGACCCTGCTATAATCACAAAAATGATTGTAGATGCCGTGGATATGGAAAAGGAGTTTGTAACAGAAGCACTCCCTGTTGGTCTTATTGGTATGAATGCCGAATTAATGTGCCAATACATCGAATTTGTGGCCGATCGCTTACTAATGGAAGTAGGATGCCCAAAGCAATATAATGTGGAAAACCCATTTGATTTTATGGAACTTATTTCTCTCCAAGGCAAAACCAACTTTTTTGAAAAAAGAGTAGGAGAATACAAAAAGGCGGGTGTTACATCCGAACAAGACGATACACCTAAATTTAGCTTAGACGAAGATTTTTAATAGTAAATTACCCTCGATAATAATCGAAATATTAACCACCCAAACCTAAAAACACCCCATGCTAGTTGTAAAAAGAGATGGCCGCCACGAAACCGTAAAATTTGATAAAATAACCGCTCGAATCGAAAAACTTTGTTATGGGCTTGACCCCAAATACATAACTCCTCTTGATATTGCTAAAAAAGTAATAGCAGGTATTTATGATGGCGTTTCTACCGTTGAATTAGATAACCTAGCCGCAGAAACAGCGGCCTCCTTAACCACAAGCCACCCTGATTATGCTAAGCTTGCCGCTAGAATAGCCATTTCAAGTCTTCATAAAACTACCAGCAAGTCTTTTTCAAATACGATGAAACGACTGTACACCTACATCGATCCTAAAACGGGCAAAAATGCCCCTTTAATTTCTAAAGAGGCGTATGGGGTAATTAATAAAAATGCGGCTTTATTAGATTCTACAATTATTTATGATCGTGATTTTGGGTACGATTATTTTGGTTTTAGAACCCTAGAGCGTTCTTATTTAATGCGGCTAGATGGGCAAGTGGTGGAACGCCCTCAGCATATGATTATGCGAGTTGCCATTGGTATTCACATGAGCGATATTGATGCGGCCATAGAAACGTATAATTTAATGAGTGAAAAGTGGTTTACACATGCCACTCCAACCTTATTTAATGCGGCTACTCCTAAACCTCAAATGTCGTCTTGCTTTTTACTTACCATGAAAGATGATAGTATTGATGGCATTTATGATACCCTTAAACAAACCGCTAAAATTTCACAATCGGCAGGCGGTATTGGTATTAGTATTCATAATGTAAGGGCTACAGGTTCTTATATTAGAGGCACTAATGGCATTTCTAATGGCATTGTACCCATGCTTCGTAACTTTGATATGACGGCTCGTTATGTAGATCAAGGTGGAGGAAAACGCAAAGGTAGCTTTGCCATTTACTTAGAGCCTTGGCACGATGATATATTTTCGTTTTTAGACCTTAAAAAAAATCACGGAAAAGAAGAATTAAGGGCTAGAGATTTATTCTACGCCCTTTGGATTCCGGATTTATTTATGCAAAAAGTGGAAGCCAACGAGGAGTGGGCATTATTTTGCCCTAACGAAGCCCCGGGTTTAGCAGATTGCTATGGCGATGACTTTGAAAGGCTCTATAATAAATATGTAAAAGAAGGCAAGCAGCGTAGAATGATAAAAGCCCAAGATTTATGGTTCAAAATTTTGGAATCTCAAATGGAAACAGGCACGCCTTACATGCTTTATAAGGATGCCGCCAATAAAAAATCGAATCAGAAGAATTTAGGAGTCATTAAATCGAGCAACTTATGCACCGAAATTATTGAGTACTCTGCACCAGACGAGGTGGCTGTTTGTAATTTAGCCTCTTTATCTCTCCCAAAATTTGTGATGGATGGCACCTTCAATCATCAAAAATTATATGAGGTAACTTATACGGCTACCTTAAACTTAAATAAAGTTATCGACCGCAATTATTACCCCATAGTAGAGGCTCGTAATTCTAATATGCGCCACCGCCCTATTGGCTTAGGGGTACAAGGGCTAGCCGATACTTTTTTAATGCTTCGTATGCCTTTTGAATCGGAAGAAGCCAAAGCCTTAAACAAAGATATTTTTGAAACGATGTACTTTGCTTCGATGACCGCCTCTAAGGATTTAGCGATTAAAGAAGGCCCGTATGAAACGTATAAAGGCTCTCCTGTATCAAAAGGTATTTTTCAGTTTGATATGTGGGGTGTAAATCCATCTGATAGATGGGATTGGGCCTCTCTTAAAAAAGAAGTAAAGAAAAATGGGGTTAGAAATTCCTTATTAATGGCACCAATGCCAACGGCTTCTACCTCTCAAATAATGGGTAATAATGAAACCTTTGAGCCTTATACCACCAATATTTATAATAGAAGGGTGCTTTCGGGTGAGTTTGTAGTCGTAAATAAGCATTTATTAAAAGACCTTATTAAGTTAAACCTTTGGGATGATACGATGAAAAATAATTTAATTTTAGCCAATGGGTCGGTTCAAAACATTCCAAACATCCCTCAAAACATAAAAGACCTATATAAAACGGTTTGGGAGATTTCGCAAAAAACCATTATTGATATGGCGGCTGATCGTGGTGCTTATGTATGCCAATCGCAGAGTATGAACATACATATTCAAAACCCGAATTTTGGCAAATTAACTTCTATGCACTTCCACGCATGGAAGCGAGGGCTGAAAACAGGCATGTATTACTTACGTTCTAATGCCGCTACCGAGGCCATTAAATTTACCGTAACCAAAGAGCACGAGCAAGTAGTAAATACCGAAGCGTTAAAAGAGCAAAA
>CAZGDC010000240.1:0-3271 GCA_964524405.1 uncultured Roseivirgaceae bacterium | reverse complement strand
TATTAATATCCTCCATAAAATTTACGCAGAAACCATTCCGTGGTAATTAGTAGAATAAGAAACAGCAATATCCATTTTAAATTAATTAATGGCTCTTCTTTTTCTGAGGAATGAATGGTTGATGTTGGGCTTAATGCAGCAATATCGGCCTTAAATTGACTTGATTCTTCTAAGGTGTAAAAGGCCCCTCCCGACTTGGTAGCCATTTTTCGGAGCAAATCAAAATCGGCCACTGGGTTTAGAGCCTCTTTGTTCAATTTTTCAACCACAAACTGTCCTTTCGAATGGTATTTTATGCCATCTAATTGGGTGCTGGCTATATAACTATATGCCCCTTCGTTCAATCTATTTACCTTATAAGCGGAGTTGGTGCTGAGTGGAACATACGTGTATTTTAGCATTTTACCTGCTTCACTTTTTATCTCAAGATGTACGGTATTGCCAGTAACTCTTTCAAATAATTTATTATACCCTTCGGTGTTGAATAAAACAGTTTCCCCTTTTTCATAACGCTCTTGTTGCGGACTTACATAAAACCTTCGTTTATTGGCATCTGCACTTATATACTGAACTGTTTTGGAAACCAATTCATCAAAAAAACGAGTCGTTTGATTTACTCTAAATTCATCTAGTTTCCATTTCCAACTATTTGTACCCAATAGTACGCCCATCTTTTCTTCTTTGTTTTTGGTAAAAAACAGCAATGGTTCTTTTGTTGCAACATTACCAATTTGTTGGTAAAGAACTGTTTCTAGCTGATTTTTTGAAATAGTTAACCCATAAGGCATAGATAATGGGGGTATAGTAGGAAGCCACTTTGCATAATTTCCATGCAATTGAAAGCCATTAAAATCAGCATTAAAAATAGGTTTCACCAAATCTGTTTTTCCTGTAAACCGACTGTTAATCAACCAATCGTATTTAGTTCGTAGAAAAGTAAAATCATTTGCCTCACCTAAAATCATCCATTTAGGTATAGAGGTATTTAAAAATCGTTCTTTATCTTGATTAGGCGTTTTAACGGATGGGTATTGATGTGCAATAATTAAATCATAATCTAGTTTTTTTGGTAGTTCGTAAGCCAATGCCACATCATAATATTCATTCTTCTTAATCGAATATTTTATGGCCTTGATGTCAGGGTGCGGAGAGGCCGCTAAAATGAGCACCTTCTTTTGCGCATCAATTACATCAAAATAAATAGTTTTAACATTATTTAAGGTCGTAAATTCATCTTTTATTGGTTTTAACTGAATGGTTATTGCTTGTTTCCCATTTCCTTTAATGGGTATTAAAACAGTGGTTTTCAACAAATTTCTATTGGGTAAAAAAGAAACGGGTTGACTAGATATAATTCGCCCTTTATGACTAATTACAAGCGGTGTAGAGACCTTAGAAAAGCCGCTATTAAACATGTGAACTTCAATTGTTAATTTATTTCCTTCATATACGGTTGAATTATGAATTACTTCCTTAATCGCTAAATCTTGTATTGTAGCGGTGTCGCCTATACCAATGGTATAAATAGGAACATCAACGTTTACTGCCAAAGGCGTATATCCCTTATTAAATATCCCATCGGAAAATAGCACAATGTTTGCCATATTAAAATTACTATAAGAAGACTTAATATGAACCA
The DNA here is from genome assembly GCA_964524405.1 of uncultured Roseivirgaceae bacterium. Taxonomy (GTDB): domain Bacteria; phylum Bacteroidota; class Bacteroidia; order Cytophagales; family Cyclobacteriaceae; genus JAKISE01. Next base: position 1,632 of record CAZGDC010000240.1, on the reverse strand, counting down.
ATAGCTTAGCCAAGTCTGTACTAGAATTTATATACTGTAATGAATCAATATTATCAATTAAACGACCATTCAAATCAATTAAGTTTACCTCAAAATTATTGGTAATAAATGAATTTTCAATTTCTTTGATTTTCGATTTTAATGTTTTTAGGTATTGTGGTGGTGCGTTTAATCCAATGGATTCAGAATTATCAATGGCAATAATAATGGTTGGTTTTTCTATATAGTTTGCGCTTGACTGAATGTAAGGTTTTAATAAAAAGAAGCATAAAAGTGTTATCAGGATGGCTCTGAACCCTGCTAATATATAATTTAAGTTGGATGACCAAGGTGCTGTTTTGGAGTATTGAAGCCATGCATAAGCTCCACCCACCATTAGGCATACGAGTATCCACCAAAAAGAGTAGGTAAGGGAAAGGCTATTCACTTTTACAATTATCAAGTAGTAATTATTGAAAAATAAGAATACAAATATCAATTACTTATAAGAAGAAAAGTATTTTTAAATTGATAATTTAGAATGTAAGCACCAATTTACCCATTGTTCCGCCTTTCTTCATATCATCTAAGGCTTCTAGTACTTGGCTAAATGGCCGAACACTGCCTACTATTGGAATGATATGAAATGATTTTATAAATTCGACCATTCGTTCAAATTCTTTATCGTTGCCCATCGTGGTTCCAATTACTGACAGCTGCCGCCAAAACATGGTGTATAAATCTATGGTGGCTGGTAGGCCATTGGTGGCGCCATAAAACACCAACTTTCCTTTAGGATTTAATAATTTTATTAACTGCCCAAATTGGTTGCCCCCTGCACTATCAATAATTACATCAAAGCCTCCATGCCTTCTTTTTACATTTTTATACCAATCCTTTTCGGTATAATTAAAGCCTTCTCTTGCGCCTTTTTCTTTGGCTAATTTTATATTAGAGTTGTTGCTCGAAGTTACATAGGTATGTGCACCAACTGTTATTGAAAATAATGCGGCCATTTGTGCTACACCTCCTCCAAAGCCAGAAATAAGCACTTTTGATCCTTTTTGAATGCCTCCTTTTGTAAAACAAGCACGGTAGGCTGTTAACGCAGATAAAGGAATGGCGGCTGCTTCTACATCGGTTAAGTGTTTGGGCTTTTCTATTAATCTATCTAATGGCACAATAATATATTCAGCTAAGGTGCCATCGGTAGGTAGCCCTAGTACTTGGTAAGTATCTTGTTGCGCTTCATCATCAGAGCCCCAATTTATATTAGGATTAATAAGTACTTTTTTTCCTATCCACGGAGATGCTACTTGTCCTTCTACTTCCATCACTAGCCCAGTTCCATCGGAACCCAAGGTTACTCCAGGAATAATACTTGGATATTTTCCTTCTCTAATCCATTGGTCGCGCCTGTTTAAGCTAGCGGCAGTTAGTTTAACAAGTGCCTCTCCTGGCTTAGGGGTAGGGGTTTCTTTCTCTTGAATTTTGAATGATAAATCGGGTTGGATTACGAGTGCTTTCATAAGTTATTTTGCCGTATTACTTCACAAACAGCAAGATTGGTAAAATAGACGCTAAATAGCAAGAAAAATAAAACTATTGGTTGATGTTATTTAATCGCAGGGCGATAGCCCATTTGGTTTAATT
>CAZGDC010000239.1:0-3300 GCA_964524405.1 uncultured Roseivirgaceae bacterium | reverse complement strand
GAGATGGAAGAGAATACTTCTATCAATATAGAAAATCTTTCGGTTAGCAGGTATTAGTTTTGCGCCATGCAAATAGATCAAATACTAGAAATTGCTAAAAAAGCAGGCGAAAAAATCATTGAAATATATAATGATTCCGAACTATCTAAAGTGGTAGATCACAAAGCAGATAACTCTCCACTTACATTAGCCGATAAAGCTTCTAATAAAATTATAATGGAAGGCTTAAAAACCCTTGATACAGACTACCCCATTTTATCAGAAGAGGAAACACATGCCTCTTATAATGAACGAAAAAATTGGACAACCTTTTGGCTAGTAGATCCCTTAGATGGCACAAAAGAATTTATAAATCGTAATGGCGAGTTTACAGTAAATATTGCATTGATAGAAAATGGGAAACCAATATTGGGGATAATCTATGTGCCCGTTACGGATGTAATGTATTGGGGTAATAATAAAGGAGCATTTGTTAAAAGAGGAAGTGCTTCAATCGAGTCTTTAAAAGTAAATAACTCGCTTAATAATAGAATAGCTGTTAGAAGCAAATCTCATGCATCAAAGGAAGAAGAAGTAGTGCTTGAAAAATATGGTGTAACGAACAGTATTTCAGTAGGTAGCTCTTTAAAATTTTGTATGGTAGCCGAAGGTAAAGCAGATGTGTATTACCGCCACGGGCCTACTATGGAATGGGATATTGGCGCAGGTCAGGCAATTTTAGAAGCCGCAGGAGGAAAAGTGTTTATTGAAACAAGTGATAAACCTTTTACATATAATAAAGAAAATCTCCTAAATGGTTCGTTTCTTTGTCTCGGATTTTAACAAAAACAGATAAATCATAGAGTGAAAACAATAGAGTCATATATTAAAAAATATAGAAGTTTAGCACTCGATGATGTGATTGATTACAACAAATTTTGTAGGTATGCAATTACAGCTCATAGCACTCAAATAGAAGGCTCAACCCTGTCAGTAGAAGAAACAAGTTTACTTATTGATGAAGGGCTTACTCCAAAAGGGAAGCCTTTTGAACACTCGTTAATAGTAAAAGACCATCATAATGCATTACAATTGGCAATTAAATTAGGTAAAACCAACACCCATTTAAGTCAATCGGTTATATGCAGTATTAACGAAGCAGTAATGAAAAATACAGGACAACAGTATAATACAGCCTTAGGTACTATAGATGCTACAAAAGGAGAATTAAGAAAAGGAGCTGTATTTGTACAAAAAAGATATTTCCCTGCCTATAACAAAGTGCCTGCTCTTTTAAAAAAACTCTGCTATCAGATAAATGAAAAGAGGCTAGAAAAATTGTCGCTAAGAAATCAGATTGACTTATCCTATAGCGCACATTTTAACTTAGCAAGTATTCACCCACATTATGATGGCAATGGCAGAACAGCAAGGCTAGTTATGAATATGATCCAGAATTATTTTAATTTACCTATGTCAATAGTGCATAAAGAAGATAAGTTAGAATACTTTAATGCTCTTGAAAGGAGTAGAAAATCGGAGAAATTAGAACCTTTTAAGGAATTTATGGATAATCAATATATTAAATATCTATCTACAGAAATTGATAGGTTTAAAAGCCAAACTAATAAGAAAGATAAAGGATTATTTCTATTTTAAAAATGATAAATAAAGATGCTATGACCAAGCATATACACCCCATATTTGATTCTGTTTTAGGCAGAACGGAAAAAGAACAACTTCTAAACCAACAAGGAATTGTTGTTTGGCTAACAGGGCTTTCTGGCTCTGGCAAAAGCACCATTGCACGTGGTGTTGAACAGCTACTGCATCAACAAGGAATACTAACTAAATTATTGGATGGCGACAACCTACGAACGGGCTTAAATGCCAACTTAGGTTTTTCTGAAGCTGATCGTGAAGAGAATATAAGAAGAGTGGCAGAAACGGCTAAACTTTTTGTAGAAACCGGGGTAGTTACGATATGTTCCTTTGTAAGCCCAACTATTAAAATACGTACCAGTGCCAAACGAATTATTGGGGATGTTAATTTTATAGAAGTATATGTAAATGCCTCTTTTGAGGCATGTGCAAAACGCGATGTAAAAGGACTTTATAAAAAAGCTTTGGCAGGCGAAATAAAAAACTTTACAGGGCTTGATGCCCCGTATGAATCCCCAGAAAACCCGTTTATTATACTTGATACAGAAACACAACTAATGGAGGATTCAGTAAAAGAGTTAGTCAACTCAATTTTAAAACGAATTAAATAATATGCATTCCTATAATCTAAATCATTTAAAAATGTTGGAGGCTGAGGCTATCTTCGTCATCAGAGAAGTGGCAGCACAATTTGAAAATCCAGCCCTCTTATTTTCTGGAGGCAAAGATTCTATTTTGGTTGCTCATTTAGCACGAAAAGCATTCTATCCTTCCAAATTGCCGTTCCCTCTTGTGCATATTGATACAGGGCATAATTTTGAAGAAACCATTGCCTTTAGAGATAAATATGTAGAAAAAATAGGAGCTAAGCTTATTGTAGGCTTGGTGCAAGATTCTATTGATGAAGGAAAAGTAGTGGAAGAAACAGGGTTTAATGCCAGTAGAAATGGATTGCAAACCGTTACGCTGTTAGATACCATCGAAAAACATAAGTTTGATGCAGCCATGGGAGGTGCTCGTAGAGACGAAGAAAAGGCCAGAGCGAAGGAACGTTTTTTCTCGCACCGTGATGAATTTGGGCAATGGGATCCTAAAAATCAGAGACCAGAGCTTTGGAATTTATTTAATGGTAAAAAGAATTTTGGAGAGCACTTTCGAGTTTTTCCAATTTCTAATTGGACGGAAATGGACGTGTGGCAATACATTTTAATGGAAGAAATTGAATTGCCCTCTTTATACTTTGCTCAAGAGCGAGAGGTGTTTGTTCGCGATGGCGTTATTATGGCAGCATCTGAGCACATCCAACGAAAAGAGAGCGAAAAAGTTTCGAAGCAACTGGTTCGTTTTAGAACCATAGGAGATATTACGTGTACAGGTGCAGTTGATTCTAGCGCAGATGATTTACATGCCATCATAGAAGAAATTTCCACCACACGCGTAACAGAAAGAGGCACAAGAGCCGATGATAAACGCTCCGAAGCAGCCATGGAAGACCGTAAGAAAGAAGGGTATTTTTGATGTAAGAAGTAAAATGTAAAGAATCTACACATCAAACAATAATTGCTAACATTCGACTTTAAACATCACACCTTAAACATCACACCTTTATAATGACTAATAATACAGACTCTTACTTAAACATGGAGCTTTTACGCTTCA
>CAZGDC010000238.1:0-3310 GCA_964524405.1 uncultured Roseivirgaceae bacterium | reverse complement strand
GACAGACAAAAGAGCTAGTCAAAAAGGAGTAGTTATTCTTTAACAGTGCCTTAGTTTAAGGAATTAGACTAACCTCTTTCTATTTTTGTGCCACATGAGAACCTTTCTTTATAATGTTTCCATCCAACTACTAAAAGTGTTGCTTCCTCTATTGGCAAGATTTAATCAAAAAATCAACCATTTTTATCAAGGCAGAAAAAACATTTTGGCTCACATACAATCCGACCTTGCAAATAATAAGCAAGATGTTTTTTGGGTGCATTGTTCTTCGGTGGGCGAATTTGAACAAGGGTTACCTGTTATCGAATTACTCAAAAAAGAACATCCAACTTGGTGTGTGGTAGTTACTTTTTTCTCTCCTTCTGGTTATGAAGCCATCAATCACTCCATTATTGATTATAAATATTACCTGCCTTACGATACAAAAAGCAATGCTTCCTCCTTTATAGATATTATTAAACCACAGATTGCACTTTTTATTAAGTACGAATATTGGTTTCATTTTTTAAATCAACTACATAGTAGAAATATTCCTACCTATTCTGTTTCTTCCATTTTTAGATCCTCCCAAACATTTTTTAAATGGTATGGAGGTTGGAATCGAACTATGTTACGCAAGTTCTCCTACTTTATGGTGCAAGATGAACCATCCGTTAAATTACTTAACTCAATTGGCATAACTAGCATCTCACTAACTGGCGACACTCGATTTGATCGTGTACTTAAAATTAAAGAAGACCCCATTAAATTTTCTGAAATCATTGATTTTATAAATGACAGACAAGTCTTTTTAGTGGGTAGCCTAAGACACGAAGATGATGAGTTGATTTTTAAATTTATAAAAGCCAATCCACAATATGTGTATCTTATTGCTCCACATGATATTACCGAAAAACACATCATAAAAATAGAGCACGAATTAGCATCAACTATTAGGCACTCTAAGTTAACTGGCTCTAATAATAAAAATAGTTTAATTATTGATTCTATTGGCAAATTATCGAGGTTATACCGGTTGGCCAATTTCGCTTATATTGGTGGTGGTTTTAGCGATGGAATTCATAATATCCTTGAGCCTGCCGTGTATAATATTCCCATTTTTTTCGGAAATAAATATTATGCAAAGTATAAAGAAGCGGTTGATTTGGTTGCGCTAAAAGCGGCCTTTCCTGTTGCAGATTTACAGGAATTAACCATTGCCATAAAAAAACTTGAAAACCCTTTAATGTTAGCGAATGTGAGTGCTTCCATTAATAATTATGTAAAATCTAATGAGGGAGCAGTGCAAAAAGTAGTTGATGTTATAAACAAGCAAATAAGAAAATGAAAGGGGTAGTTTATAAATCAACGGGCTCGTGGTATAATGTTAAATTAGCCAATGACAATTTTATCGAATGCCGAATTAGAGGTAAAATGAAACTTGCTAAATTAAAAGTAACGAACCCCATTGCGGTAGGTGATGTTGTTGATTTAGAACTGGATGAAAACAATGAGGGCACAGGTATTATTACAAAAATTGAGCCTCGTGCTAATTATGTAATGCGCAAATCGGTGCATAAGGCAAAGCAAGGAAGTTTAATTGCAGCCAATATTGATAGAGCCATATTAATTGCTACGTTACACCATCCCAAAACCTCCTTGGGTTTTATCGATCGGTTTTTAGTAACAACCGATTCTTTTCGCATACCCTCAACCATTGTGTTTAATAAATCGGATTTACTCACCAAAGAAGATTTGAGTGCGATTAAATACATATCTTCTATTTATGAGGCTATTGGAGTAAACACGGTGCTTATTTCAGCCCTTAAAATCGAAGGTATGGAAAAATTAAAGGCATTAATTCAAAACCAAACCACATTAATTTCAGGCCATTCGGGCACAGGTAAGTCAACCATTACTAATTTACTAATCCCTAATCTTAATCAAAAAGTTGCAAAAATATCGGAATCTGTAAAAAAGGGGGTGCATACCACCACCTTTGCTCAAATGTTTGAAGTAAACGCTTCCACAAAAATAATTGATACCCCTGGTATTAAAGAGCTTGGGCTAATTGGCATCGAGGATGCGGAGCTTTCAGATTATTTTCCTGAAATGCGTGCATTATTGGGTAATTGTAAATACCATAATTGTATGCATACACACGAGCCTAATTGTGCTGTAATTGCAGCTATTGAAAATGAACAAATAGCTGAAAGTCGTTATTTAAGCTATTTAAGCATGTTGGAAAATGAAGATAGAAGGTGGTAGGCTTAATTAGGTTTGCCTTCATAATCAATCCCTTCTTTCAATATTTTTCTAAAGCTTTCAATAAATCGTGCGGTTTGAGCACCATCCAATATATCGTGATCCATGGATATTGTAATGTTAACCATTTCGCAAATCCCTATTTCTCCGTTTATTACCCCAGGTATTTCTCTTACCCCGCCCACCATAGCACTTAATACTTGTGGGGTTATGGGCACTACCCACCCGGTAAGGTTGTGGCTAAACATGCCCATGGATGAAAACCCAACGGTTCCATTATACTTTTTTTTCAGAAATGGGTCTTTAAACATGCGGTTTAAAAACCATCTACGTAAAAATCCCACGCGTTTAATAATGCCAATTAGATGCTTTTTATTTTGTATCTCTTCACTTTCTATCAAATCAGTTAAGTCGCCTGTTTTGGCATTTTTAATTTCTTCAGAAATTTCAAATACAGATTTAGTGTTTGCTTTTCTAAGAATATAACTCACTGGAACAGGCACGCCATTTACCGTACGCTCTACCATGGTTGAAACATCCACATCTTCAAACACAATAAGTTTATTGTTTTTTCTATAAGCCTGAACCATTTTATTACGATCTATTGCCCGCGCAAAACAGTAAAGTAAATAACCCGTAAGTGATGCATTTTTTTTGGTTATTCTTCTTGCTTTCCTTAAAGCATTACGCATCCCTGTAATGTCAAAATCCATCATTACACTTGCGGTGTGTTTTTTTTTAGCAACACTTAAAAAATCAACGATTTGTTTTCGCTCTAATGAAAATGGATAAGTAGTATATTGTGCCATTTTAAAAAAAATAAAGTAAATTTTATAAAAAATAAGCCCTATCTATGAACTTATTACACAAAGTTCATAGATAGGGCTTATTAGTTTACACGATTTATTGCTTTTTTTAATCGCAGGGCGATAGCCCATTTGGTTTAATTCCCCGATCCTTTGGGTCGGAAACAAGATTGTTTGCAAAGCAGACTCCAACTAATACTCAGATAGCTATGCCTCGGGGTAGTTTATTCCAGTTACTAACTGGTCTCGGCCAAACCCAA
>CAZGDC010000237.1:0-3330 GCA_964524405.1 uncultured Roseivirgaceae bacterium | reverse complement strand
GTAAAAAATAGAAATTTTAAATTTTGGTTTATTTCACATTATAATAAAAATGTATAAATTTGGAAACCCCAGTTATATGAGACTAACCTTAACGCTATTTTTTTCTGTATTTTTTTCGCTTATTAGCTTAGCCCAAAAAGGCTCGTATTACCTTGTGCAATACGATTTAATGGAAAGCGGACTTAATAATTTTAATTATAATATTGTACAAGGGCCCAGAGGCTTAGTTTATATGGCTAACCTAAGAGGCGTAGTGGTTTCTGATGGGCGAGATTGGTCGTTGATTGAAACTCCTTATAGCATTTTTGCTCTAGACTTTGATAGTTCAAATAACCTATATGTAGGTGGCAGAGGCGAGATTGCTGTTATTGAAAATGCGCACCATCTGCAAGATTCATATCGGCTTATATCAAAAGTTAAACAAGAAATTTTTGATGTAAAATATCATAAAAACAAGGTTTATTTTTTATCTGAAAACACCTTATATATTTATGAAATAGCCTCAAAAAAGTTAGCAACTATAGAAAAACCTTCCTCAGATATATTTTCATCTTTTACAGTAATAGAGGGCACTATTTATGTTTCAAGTGTTAACTCAGGGCTACAAGTAATTAATAATAATTTGCTTGAACCTAATAATCTTGAATTACCAGCAAACAGTTTGGGCGTAATTTGTTCAAAATCTGAAACCCAGTTTGTTTTTACAAAAACGGGAGATTATTTCATTCGGGAAAAGGGTCAAAAAAGCTATAAGGAGTTTCAAATAAATGACGATGATTATATCGAACAGAATACACCTGTTAATATTAGTTGGGTAAATGCCAACGTGCTCGCTATTTCTACCATTAGCGGAGGGGTGGTATTTGTAAATGCAACTACAGGCGAAGTAGATCAGTTTATGAATTTTGAAAATGGATTAGCAGATAATGAAGTGCTAACTCTTTTTGTTGGTAAACATAACTTGGTTTGGTGTGCAACGCCTCAAGGGGTATCTATTATTGCTCCTGAAATGCCTATTAGAAATTATTCTAGCTATAAAGGTTTAGTTGGAAACATTCAAGTGGTACATAACTTTCATAACCGCTTATTCATAGGCACTTCTGTGGGGCTTTACGAGCTTGTTAAAAAATCATTATATGAGGATGTTGTTAGTTATAAAAAAACAACCAAACAGGTAAAAAGTAGTGCGAAGCAAGCTGAAACACAAAAAAAGAAAGGTCTTTTTAGAAGAAAAAATAAAAGAAAGACGGTAGTAACTTCTTCTAAAAGGCAGACTAAAATATATTACAAAAAGCACGTGCAAAAGCAATTGATTTCTCAAAAATTTGAATTTGAAAAAATCCAAAACATCGATGCCAAAATAGTGCAACTTCTAAATTTTAATGGCAAACTACTGATTGGTTCTTTAGCTGGAATCTATCAATTAGACGGGCAAGATGTTTCACAAATTTTTGAAGATCCCATTGTATATATGTATAAGCCAAAGCATCATAATTTTTTAATGGCGAGCACTTATACCAAAGAAGTTAAAGTAATAAAACCAACAGGAGATAAATGGGAAACCACGGGGTTGCTTGATGGACTGAATGATATTGTAGAGCAAATACAGCAGGGAAAAAATGGAAGCTTATGGTTATGTGGAGCAGATTCAGTTTATAGGGTTGTGTTAAGCAATGCTAGCACATTGGAGGATGTAGAGGTTTACCACATTAATAACCCTCATTTAGAACGAATATTTACCAGCCCATATCAAGGTAAAACATATTTTATAAATACATCAGGCTATTACTATTACACAAATCACTCAATTAAAAAAGATACTGTAATCGAACATTTAATTGGACTGCCTCAAGAAATAATCTTGAGTGCTCAAAATAAATTATGGGTAAATACAGGTAATTTGTGGTACGGGCAAGGAGAAGACCTTAATAGTTCATTGAACTTTATTAGCCTTTTTGAAGACCCCAAAGCGATATCAGAACTAGGCAATAGCAATTTGTGGATAGTTGCTGGAGATAATCAATTATATAAAGTGAATAGCGATGAGATAAAATCTATTTCAAGAAACTTTGATCTTTTTTTGGAAATGGCTAGAATGGATTCGGTTTCTCTCCCTATCACTAATTTTTTGGGTGATATAGATCAAAAAAGCACCCTGTCGTTTAAGTTTTCTTCACCTGATTTTACTAATTTTTTTCAAATAGAGTATCAATATCGGCTTGTTGGCTTATCTAAAGATTGGTCGGGATGGGATAAAAACAACAATAATATTGTATTTCCTTTCTTACCCGCTGACACCTATCAATTAGAAGTTAGGGCAAGAGATGCTTTAGGGAATATTCAAAATGCTGACCCTATAAAATTTAGAATTTTAGCTCCTTATTGGAAACGCCCCTGGTTTTATCTTATTGAATTTCTGTTTTTTGGAGGATTAATGACCTTATCAATATTTGTTAATAGGAAGAAAGCCGAGTTTACCCTTTTAAGTAGGCTGCTTACTTTTTTAACCTTAATATTTATTGTTGAGTTTGTTCAAACCATTGCGGAGGCTAAATTTGAAACAGACCAGTCTCCCGTAATAAACTTTTTTATACAAGTGGCCATTGCACTATCAATTTTGCCAGCAGAAAGTTTACTTAGGAAATTTATCACCAAAAAAAAGGAAAGTGAAAACATAGAAGAAAATTCAGAATTGGCTCAAAAACAGAAAGAATAGTGCAGGAAGAATGATTTTAAAAATTCCTACATCAAATTAAAATCAATTATTACCTTTAAATCCGCAAGGGAAATCTATCAGTATCTTCTTCCACTCCACTCTTGCGCTAGTTTTTCTCGCTTAATACGAGCTTTTACTTCGGGGCTATTAAGTATTGCATTTAATTCTCCTTGCGAAGTGAGATGATATTCATTGCAATCGTTGCATTTATAATAATTTTTGGCCGCTTGCAAAAAGCGAATATGTGATCGAATTAAAGCCTCTTGAGCTTCCGTTTCTAAATAATAGCCATTTTTTCCTGTGGGGCATCGCATATTAGCAAAGATAAGAACTTATCGTCATTACGAATTATTGAAATGCAGTGGAAAGAATTTGGCAACCTGATAATCAATTATGCAGATTGCTACACTGCGTTCGCAATGACGTTAAAAAGTTGATGTATATTACATTTATGAACCCAAAAGAATGCCCTTCTTGTGCCATGATGATTGATAAGGAGCTCAAAGAGTGCCCTGTATGTGCTTATGAGTATCCTCAGCCTAATCGTTTATATCAAATAATTGCGCTTATTTTGGTGTTGATATTTTTATGGAGGTATGTTTTTTAGTGGCAAC
>CAZGDC010000236.1:0-3368 GCA_964524405.1 uncultured Roseivirgaceae bacterium | reverse complement strand
ATAAACTAGGGTATAAACTAGGGTATAAACTAGGGTATAAACTAGGGTATAAACTAGGGTATAAATAATTAGCTGAATAAAATAATAAATGGAAAATAATATTTTAGGTGCATTTTTGGTAGGGTTGATTATTAGTTTTTTAATAATGCCCCTCATAATTAGCACCCTAAAACGTAAAAACTTATTAGATACACCCGACCGCAGAAAAATACACAAAGGATTTATTCCTTCACTTGGCGGAGTAGGCATAATGGCAGGGGTTATGGTGGCCTTATTAATATGGCTCACCTTTGGCGGAATAGTTGAGCACAAATATATATTAGCAAGTGTAGGTATTTTATTTGTAGCTGGCATAAGAGACGACTTGATTCCGATTAGTGCTCGTGTAAAGCTAATGGTGCAAATGCTAGCTGCTTTAATAGTAGTATTTAACGGAGTTATTATTAATTCAGGCTATGGTTTATTTGGTGTTGAAGAGCTCAATTTTACGTTAAGAGCATTTTTAACCATTGGATTTATTGTTTTTTTTACCAATTCATTTAACCTTATTGATGGGCTTGATGGGCTAGCGGGATCGGTGGCTTTAATAATATCTTTCTTTTTTGCTACCTGGTTTTACCTTAATGAGAGTTTTTATTTATCCATTATTTCAGCTTCTACCACAGGCGCTATTATTGGATTTTTATATTTTAATTGGAGCCCTGCTAAAATATTTATGGGCGATACTGGAGCCCTTTCCCTTGGATTTTTATTTTCGGCATTAACCATCCTCTTTCTTAACCAAGATTATTTACTAAAACTTGAAGCTCATAAATACCAAGCACCTATTTCTATAATGGTCGCTATTCTCATTGTTCCGATGTTCGATACCATTAGAATAATTGTTGTACGGTTAATTAAAAAGAAATCTCCTTTTGAGCCAGACAATAACCATACACACCATGTACTAATGCGGCTAGGATTATCGCACGCCCAAGTGGCTTTATCTTTATCGGCTTTTAATGTACTTGCCATTGTTTTAGTAACTATTTTTAGAAATGTTGGCGATAATGTTTTACTGCCTATTCTTATTTTAGCAAGCTTTTTTATAAGCATATTACTCGATCAACTAATTATTAGAAAAGTTAAAACAAAAGGAGGCCAGCAACGAAAACGACTGCATAAAACCATTGAAGCAAATAAAAGAGATTCGTAATCTGTGAGTAATAATTTAAAAGTACTTTTGCATCACTCAATTTAGCAGTATGGAAGACATTGATAATCTTAAAAATGAAATCGAGAAGTTCAAGGCTTCTTCGCAAGAGCAGCTGGAGGTATTTCGAGTAAAATTTATTAGCCGAAAAAGTGTAATTGGAGCACTTTTTGGCAAAATGAAAGAAGTGCCAAATGAGGAGAAAAAAGCATTTGGGCAACATATAAATGAGCTCAAAAACTTGGCTCAAAACAAATTTCAAGAACTAATATCGCAAATAAATGCAGGATCAAAAGAAGCTTATGAAGCAGAAATTGATTTAACCCTGCCCTCTAGTTTTGCCCCCTTAGGCAGTAGCCACCCTATTACAATTATCAGAAATGAGATTATAGATATTTTTGCAAAAATCGGCTTTAATGTATCCGAGGGCCCCGAAATTGAAGATGACTGGCATAATTTTACCGCCTTAAATTTTCCTCCTAATCACCCTGCGCGCGAAATGCAGGATACTTTTTTTATCGAAAAAGATCCTGATATTGCGCTTAGAACCCATACCTCTTCGGTACAAATTAGAGTGATGGAACATGAAAAACCTCCTATACGAACCTTATCGCCTGGTAGAGTATTTAGAAACGAGGCTATTTCTGCAAGAGCACACTGTATTTTTCACCAAGTGGAAGGGTTATTTATTGATAAGAATGTAAGCTTTGTGGATTTAAAGCAAACCATATATTTCTTTGTAAAAGAAATGTTTGGAAGCGATACTAAAATAAGATTTAGACCCTCGTATTTCCCTTTTACAGAACCAAGTGCAGAAATTGACATCTCGTGTAATATATGCGGTGGCGGTGGTTGTAATATTTGCAAGTACAGTGGCTGGGTTGAAATTGCAGGTTCAGGCATGGTGGACCCTAATGTGCTGATAAGTGCCAATATTAACCCTGAAGAATATACGGGTTTTGCGTTTGGAATGGGCATGGAGCGCATGGCCATGTTAAAATGGCAGATTAATGATTTACGATTGTTTACAGAAAATGACGTTCGGTTTTTAGAACAGTTTAAATCACTGTAAGAAAAAGAACCACAGAGGTTACAGAGCCTTAACCACAAAGAATTACAATATTTGTGTGCTTTGAGTTACAAAAATAGTTATGAAAGAACTAAAAACAGTAGCAGTAATTGGTGCAGGAACAATGGGCTTGGGAATAGCGCAAGTAGCAGCTATGGCTGGCTATTCTACCATTTTGTACGATATTAATGCAGCCGCAGTGGATGCTGCTTTTCTTACCATCAAAAAAAATCTTGATAAAGGCATTGACAGAGGCAAATTAAACCACACGACCAAAAATGCAACGCTAAAAAATCTTAAAAAATCTGCCGAGATTACCCAAGTAAAGGCCGATTTAATAATTGAAGCCATTATTGAAAAACTAGAGGTAAAACAACAGTTGTTTGCTCAGTTAGAAGAAGTAAATTCGGCAGAAACCATTTTGGCAACTAATACTTCTTCTATACCCATAACACAAATAGCCGCCAAACTTAAAAGGCCAGAGCAAGTAGTGGGGCTTCACTTTTTTAACCCTGCCCATATTATGAAGCTGGTAGAAGTAATTGCGGGTACTGCTACAAGCAAACAAGTAATTGAACAGGCAATTGGATTTACTAAAAAAATTGGAAAAACGCCTGTTATGGCTGCCGACTCTCCCGGGTTTATCGTAAATAGAGTGGCACGCCACTTTTATGTAGAGAGCCTTAAAACGCTCGAAGAGGGCGTATCTAGGGTGGAAGGGATTGATAGGCTTATGGAGGCTAGTGGATTTAAAATGGGGCCATTTAAACTAATGGACTTAATAGGAGTTGATACCAATTTTAGTGTAACCACAAGTATGTTTAATGCCTTTCATCAAGATCCTAAATTTAGACCAAGCCGTATTCAACAACAAAAAGTAGATGCAGGGCATTGGGGAAAGAAAACGGGCAAAGGGTTTTATGCGTATTAAACGTAAGATTTAAAGCATTTAGACATGGTTTATTTTACACCCTCTCTAAGTATCTTAAATTTTGCATCTAATACCATTTTAATTTTGAGATGTTGTAATAATTAGATTGAACTATTTTTTACAATACCACTACAAAAACACGACTTCTTCTACTACGCCTATTCCTACTTCTTTTG
>CAZGDC010000235.1:0-3408 GCA_964524405.1 uncultured Roseivirgaceae bacterium | reverse complement strand
AAGTGAAGGAATCTTTGCCACTATAATTATGTAGTAATTTGATTTGCATTGCCTAATAATAATTTGCTGCTTGGCTAAGATATCTACGTTGCACTACGATATGACGTAATGCAGGTTAATGCTCTTCCAAGCATCACTTTAAATTCTGTATCATGCTTCATAACTTTTGACTGGATGTACCCATTTTTCGACACCTCTTCAATGATTCACTTTCGTTCAACTCCTTTATTCGCACCTGCTAATCTCTTGTGGACTAGATTCTCCTAAACGCTCAATACCACAACTCTTTATTGCAGCACCTTTAGGTGGTTTAGAGCCATCGCCTGGGATTTATTTTGAGTTCATCTTCAAAAGGTTTATGAATTAATCAGGCTAAATGAGTTTCATCTCTATTTCTTCTACCAACTGGTTGGCACTTTTACTCGCATCTAACAAATTTAATTCATACCCCTTCTTTTCCATACGCCTAAACCATGTCATTTGCCGCTTGGCAAATTGGCGTATGCCAATATTTAACCGATTTATCATATAGTCTTTATCAATATCACCTAATAGGTAAGACGTAATCCATTTATACTCAAGCCCATAATACATTAAATCATTAGAGGGAATACCAGATGCTAATAAGGATTCGACCTCTGCTATCATGCCATTTTCTAACCGATGTATCAAGCGATTATAAATGCGCTTTTTTACCAGCTCCCTATCTAATTGCAAAGCAAAAATAACAGGCTCAATGGTCGGCATCTTACGAACTGGAGCTTCATTAGTACTTAAAAATTTAGCAATTTCAATACCTCTCTTCATCTTTATTGTTGTGGCAATGTCTATTTTCTTTAATATAGACTGAGGGATGGACTCTATTCGTTTTAAGAGTTCTCGTTCGGTTAGGGTTTCCAATTCAATACGCAAAGCATCATTAATGGGTATGGCCGCCCACGCATTTCCTTCCAAAGCAGTTTCAATATAAAGCCCACTACCTCCACATAAAATAGGTTGTTTTTTTCTTGACTCAATGCCTGCTAATGCAACCACATAATCTTTATAATATTGATTAATAAAATACTTATCGCCTGCTTCTTGAATATCTATAAGGTGATATGGAATATTGGTGCCATTTATGATAAAATCGCCTAAATCTTTGCCCGTACCAATGTCCATATTTTTATATACTTGCCGAGAGTCGGCACTTAGTACTTCACCATTTAATTTATAGGCTAGTTGAGCTGCCAACTTGGTTTTTCCTACTGCGGTAGGGCCTATTATTACAATAAGTTTGTTAGGAGGCATTTTTTAAATCTAATAAATACTTGGCACTTCCTTGATTTGTGTACACACGATTATTACTAGGCGCTACTTCTTTATAATTACGCACGAGTGCTTCATTAATAGTGAATTTTTGAGGGGGTAACTCCCCTATTTTATCAAATCCAATTTTAATATACCCTTTGCCATCCGACCAATCTAGATCTGCGTATGTCATAATATCTTCAGGAGATTGCTCTTTTATAAAATGATGAATCAATTTACTTAACCCTCCTACAACGGTAATGCCATTTTTATTGCAAAACCTAATAAGTTGGTGCGAACGATATATTTCTGTGCCTCTATGCACAGGGCAAGATGCACTAAAAACAGCTACCGCAACTAGTTCATTTTCTTGCATTAGGCCATACTTAAACTTAGCATTTGCAGGTTCATTAAGATGATTTTGTTGCAAAAAATGCATCAATTCTGGTTTATGTAGTTTTATCACCTTGGTTTTTCGAGCAAAAACTCTTTTTGAAATTCCAATAAACGAAGTAATTCGTCCTTTTACAACCTCTTTTTTTAGAAGCCAGTGATCTTGCCAAAGATGGATAATCGGCACGTTTTTGGGAAGTTCAATATTATATACTTGCTGCGATGGAACATAATGAAATACAATTCCTATTTGCGGCTCTAATAGCATTACACCCCAATTCTCTACTTGATAATGGGGTGTTTTTTCTGCTATAAAAGAAATTACTTCTAATTTGAATGATTCCACCTCACAAAAGTAGATAAATTGGTCGCTTAAGCCATAATGTGTGCCTAAATCCTGCGAAGTTTAAATGACACATAAACATTGGTTGGTTTGGCACGTATTTCATCCGATTAAATTTAAAATCAGCAAAATAATCTACATGTTCAAATTTGACCTATTTTTATTGCCTTTTAAAAATACCTTTCTTTTTTTTATCTCAAGGAGAGATTCCATAAAATGTTCGCTTGAGGAGACCATAGGAGGGGTATTTCTAACATATATTTAGTGCTGAAGTTTTCTCGGACACCAGTAAAAATGTATTAATTATTTGGTGTTTCCGTTAAAAATAACTCCTGTTCCATTCCCTTTTGGCATTACTACTTTACCATTTACTAGTAATGGCCCAATAGCTATATCGTTTTCTAATAACATAAAACCATCCATATCAACGTAATCTAATTCTGGCAGTAATTGTGCTATTGCAGAAATTCCAACAGAAGATTCTGTCATACAACCCACCATTACTTTTAAGCCCAATTCACGCGCCTTGCTAATCATTCTACGTGCGGGCGTTAATCCTCCACATTTCATAAGCTTTATATTAATACCATGAAAATGGTTTTTACATTTTTCAACTGAGTCTTCTTTTATGCAGCTTTCATCTGCAATTAAAGGCAATTCGCTTTTTTTATAAACTGTTTTCATGCCTTCCCAATCGTTCGCTTGTAATGGTTGTTCAATAAATTGAACATTTAATTTTTTTAATTCACGAGAGTTAAAAATGGTTTCATCAACACTCCAAGCACAGTTTGCATCTACTCTAAATACCGCGTTGGTATATTTTCTTAGTTCTCTAATTATTTTTAAATCTTCATTCGTTCCTAATTTTATTTTATACTTTGGCCATGGCAACTCTTTCATTTTTTTTACCATGTTGTCTATGCTGTCTATGCCAATGGTATAATTAGAGGTTGGTAAGTTGTCTAGCTTTAGCCCCCAAATGTCGTATAACGCTTTTTTATTGCATTTTCCGTACAAATCATGAATGGCCACATCTACTGCACTTTGCACAAACGTGTTGGCGTTTAAATATGGATTTGTTTTTTTCCAAAACAAATCTGGCTTTTCGCCATTATAAGATTCTATAAGTGTTCTATTTTTTTCTGCCAATGCAAACATCGACTCGATAGAATTATTATAATATTGGCTCGCTGTGGCTTCGCCATAGCCAACATATTTAGTATTACCTAGCTCAATAATCATCGTTTTTTGAACCTTGCGAGAGTCATGAGCAATTTTAAAGGTATGCTTCAGTTTTAAATCGAATCTATGAAGTTTCAATTTCATCTATATGCTTATTTTTTAATGCTATTTTATTAAAGTTTAACATTATTTTATACTGT
>CAZGDC010000234.1:0-3439 GCA_964524405.1 uncultured Roseivirgaceae bacterium | reverse complement strand
AAGGGATATTATTATTAGAATATATTTCATATTATTTCACTCTTTTTAAATGAAGTATAACATTTCCATATTACAAAATAGCCTATACTCACGCTTGTTTTGCTGATTTTATTTTGCAATGTAATTATTTTGTTAAGGATTTCCCAAAAACGGTTATTTTGTTGAGGATTTTTTTATAATGCCTGGAAGCCACGTATAAATAATCATTAAAGGAAAAAGCAAGTAAAAGAGCATCGCAAACACTTCGTTTATGCCATTATGAGCAAACATAGCCCAAATGCCTAATGGCAAAGCTGCGTAAGTGCTTAAAGCCAATACCTTATCGTAATATCTGCCAGTAGTTATTAAAAACCTACCGATGGATGTAAATGCCACCGCCAACCCTAGCCATTTAACCCATGTTGCCAATTGCAATAAAAAAATACGGTACTCTAAGCCGCCTAAAGCCATGAGAAGTTGATAGTTCTCAGCTGCATCAGCAAGCATTATTACAAATGGAAGCAGTGCAAACCATTTATACTGCATGAGGCTAGTAATTTTATAGATGCTTCTTAAAACGAAAAACAAAAAGAGATTATATGCCACTAAAAATAACATATCTACTTGAGTGCCTGCTACAATTTTAGCATTGGCATCTGGAGAAATACTCATCACAATTGCACTCATTTCCTTTTCGCTATTAGCAAATTCAAGAGCCAATATAGGCACTTTAAACCCTTGAGGCATATAAATTCCTTGCGCATCTACATTGCCTACAACCATCATCCAAAGGCTAATAATAATAACCGCAATACCTGTTAAGGCTGCTTTGGCAAATAGGTTATTCCTAATCATCTAATCATCGTAGTTAATGGTGTGCTCTGTTGCTGCGTGAACAAACATAATATTGCCAATTCCTTCGTAGCCCGCAAATAATTCTTCGCCTTTTTGCTTGAGGCCTTCATACCCAAACCCTAAAAATATTAAATCATCATCTTTCGATTTTTGAAGGATGATTTCTCTGGTGCTCACATCTTCTTTTTGCTCAATTAATTCAATATTATGAGGTGATACAGGTAAACGACCCAATTTAATCATCTCTTTTAGTTTAACTTCATAATCTGAAATTTCATCTTCAGGAAACAGAGCTGTTATTTTTAAAGAAGCATTCTTCCAATCAGGATGACCAATAATTACATAGCCTAATAAAATCATCAACGCAGCATTTCCTAAATCATTGGGTGTTATCCATATATGGATGGTGTTTTTAACACCAAAATTCTTTTGAGTAGAAGAAAGCACACACACATCATAATTTGTTGCTTTTACCAATGATAAATTTTGAATAATGGCGGGTAAAAATTCAGGAGCATCTCTAGAAAACTCAAACAAAATGGTGTTTGTTTCTTTACCCGATACACTTGGCAGTTGTATAGCCTGCGCCACAGCACTGGTAAACGAAGGGGAAATAAGCGTGTCTAAAAACACATTACTCTTGCTTACACCTGCCATTTTAATCAATCTATTTAGGGTTTCTTTGGCTTCTCTATTTTTATCTTTAGATAGATATCCCTCAATAAAGTGTAGATAAGTGCCAAAGCCAGATCGAAATGAAAGCCAGCTCATTAAAGTAAATGCAGCAGGTCGCTTAAAAAAATCGGGCGAAAGACAAATAACCGAAGGCCGCCAATTGTCACTGTCTTTTTCAGTAGATTGGATAAATACTTGTAACCTTCTGTTCATTTGATAAATAACCCCCTGAAATACTTTTGACATACCTAAAGAGTTTTTACGTGTATTTGCCACCATAAAATACAGCCCAACCATTACAATAATAGAAGCTACTGCATAGCCCGGGTCCATTTTAAACATTAAAAAAATGGTTAGTAAAAAGCCAAGAAGAGATATGTACCACTTCGACTTAAAATCAGGTCGGTAAGCAGGGTCGGCCGCGAAATGATTTAAAAAAGAAATTAAACAAATAGCGCCATAGGTAACCATAAAAAACATGGAAATTACAATAGCTACTGTGTTAACACTGCCCATAGCAACAAATATGGCCGCAATACCCAAGGTTAGTAATGTTGCGTTAAATGGCTCTTCTGCATTTCCTTTAGCTCTTGATAGCCACTTATTAAAAGGCAACGAAGGAAAAACTTTATCCTGAGAAAGTGCTTGCAACGTACGGGGAGCCACCATAATACTTCCTAAAGTAGAAGAGATAGTAGCTGCAGCTAAACCAATGGGTATGATTAACCCCCAACTTGCAATTTTTTGCATTATCAGTTGGTCGTTATTTAACTCATAAGGTGTTGCCGAAGTAGTTAATTTATAGGCGATAAAAACGTAAATTATTAATCCTGAAAAAGTGGCCAACAAGGTGCCTATTGGAATTGATTTTTGCGGATTTTTTAAATCCCCCGAAAGGCCAACACCGGCCGTCATGCCTGTAAAGGCAGGAAAACATATCGCAAACACTTTAAAAAAGTTATCTTGGTCTTCAATAGTAGAATAAAATTGAAACCCCATACCACTTGCTGCTGCGGTGGGCTCTCCCATAAAAAAACTAATTAAGGAAACAAAAAGTATGGCCACCACTACATAAAGTGCACTCATTCCTATATTAGCTCCTTTAGTAAGCATTAAAGCCGCAACAATTATCAAGGCTCCAACACTTATCATTCGCTTGGTTAAAGTAATATCGTAATTGGTTTGCAACCAAGCGATTACTGGATCAAAGGCTTCGGCAAAAGCGATAAGGTAAAAGGCAACACTTATGGCTTGCGATAAGTATAAGGCTATTCCAATAGCAGCCCCTATATTTATTCCAAACGAACGAGAAATTATATAATACTCGCCTCCTCCTCTCACTCGTTGGTTGGTGGCTATTTCTGCAATGGCCATGCCTGTTGGTATGGTAACTAAATGACCAAATAGAATAATCATTAAGACCCCCATAAAGCCAACATTACCAACGGCATAACCAAATCGTAAAAACATAATAGCCCCCAAAATGGTAGAAATTGCTGTAAAAAAAACAGGAGCGGTACCAAACTTGGATTTATTATTTACTAAATCGCGCATTTAATTTTGTTTAAATTCATAGTTTATGTAAAAATAGGAAGCCTTTAGTTCTGTATGTTTTATAGCTTTTTATTAACCTAATGGGTATAATATGAAGAAAATAAAGACATAATATCTTTATTTTAATAAGTTAAAAATATATTAATTACGGTAAAATACCACCACATTAATAACTATTTAAACAAATCTAAAAATTTTAGTCATCAACCAAATCTAAAACAAGTAAAACCTAAAATCTAAACTTTTCAGGTTTTCGGATTTAAGGACTTAATAGTTGTAAGCCATTAGTTGTATTTTTAGCCTTAGATAAACACATAATGCTATTTGCTAAAAACGCAAAGAAGAACGTCATTTCGTAGTGCAACGGAGAAATCTT
>CAZGDC010000233.1:0-3457 GCA_964524405.1 uncultured Roseivirgaceae bacterium | reverse complement strand
GTCTTATATCTTTAGTCTTTCGTCTTATATCCGTTGGGTTAATATTAAATTAAACTGGTATTACCTGTTATTTAAGCGATGATATAACGCTGGATGGTTAGCTTGTACAATTAATACAAGCATTATGGGAATAAATGCCACTTTATACCGTGCTAATGTTCCAAGGTTTGGTGTAGAAAGTGCTAAAAATATAGCAAGCATTGCTATATAAGAGGTTGATGCCAATATCAAATCAAATTTAGCCTGCAAATACGCCCACTGAACCCTAAACAATGCTCGTAAAAATAAGAACATTAAAATCCAGTTTTCTACTATTGTTAATAGGTAAAATTCTCCATTCTTTTCAGGAATTAAAGGCATAAACAGTGAAGCAAACAACGCTTTGGGTGAGTTAACCAAAAGCCATAACCATTCATTTTTAGCCGACCAAAAAGAAATTGTACTTGCCGCATCAGACTTAGCTAAAAAAGCTAAATTGTTTTCCATCATTACTCCAATGATTGTATCCAACCTTAAATTAGGGTGAAACAACCCTCCTATTATAAACCCAATTATTAGCATCATAAACCAAGATACTGCTTGTGTTAGCAGGTTTTTTTTATCAACATTTAATAATTTGCTAAGACCATAAATAACCAATACCACCGTAAGCACAATGGCGTAATAGTACTTAATCATAAATAAAGCAATTAGCCCAAACAAAACACTTGCAAAAAGGTAAATGTTCTTTTTATTAATTGCTTTAAAAAACGTTGGAATAACCCAAAAAATAAGCCCTACGGCTAACGATTCTTTTAAAATTCCTGATGACCACAACACAAAGCTTGGCCAAACAAAAAGGCTAAGAGCCGCAATTTTGGCATCATTAAACTGATGCATAATCCAATGGGCAAATTTATATATTCCAATAAATGAAGTGAACGAAAAGAACAGGGAGGTTAACCAATAATTAGTATGAGTAATTACATTGATAAGTGCCACTAGCTTAACCATAAATGCTGCTCTTGGTTGGGTTGGGTAAGCAAAGCCATCAAACGCTGTATAATTACTTTTTATGAAAAAGTTATAAAAGGATGCCCTATCTAAAAAGGCTTTTTCACTAATCAATTTCGCTTGATTAAAATAGCTCCAAGTATCACCCCCATCATAATAGTAGGTGTAAATTAAGCCTACGGCAATTCCTGCTAATAGCTTAACCCCCAAAGCAGGGAAGTAATACGTTATTAATTTGTTTTTTTTAACCGTTTTATAATGAATAAAAACAAGTGTAGCGAATACCAATAAGCCAATCGCCTCTCTCATCTTCTTTTTAATATGCTAAACCCGATGCCACATGTTAGGCATTTTTTCTTTATACAGCTTTCATTGTACAGCTCTATTAATCCCTGCGATTCTGCACTACTTAATGGGCTTACCCCCATTTGTTTCCACACCTGTATAATGCGATTTTGTTCCGCTTTAATAGGTTCGATTACACGTAAAGCTAGGCCCATTAAGCTTTGGTCATCTATGGCTATTCCGTAAGCCATTATAATAGGTGCTACCACATTAATGAGGAGTAAATTAATGCTTTGTTTACCAAATTGAGCCACTTTTTTGCTTGATTCCTTTCCAAACTGGTAATGGTTTCGCCAATAGTTAGCAGTAAAAAAATCTTTCTTTTTTAAACTTGTGGCATCCTCTAAAAAAAGTGCGAGCAACGTAGGGGCTTTAGATAAGAACACCGCAGTTTGCGCAAGTCTTAACGTTGGAAAATTCGCAGGTCGCAACCTCATAAATTTCCAACTTTCGGGTGTCATTTCTGCCCCTAATTTGTGTTTATGAGCCAAGTAATTATACTCTTTTTTTAGTTCGTAAACATAGTCATCTTCTTTAGCTGCATTTAGAAGCCCGCTTGCTCCTAATAATAATGCTTCTATTCTAAAGGTTGAATTTCGATACTTTTTAATTAGGCTGTAGGGCAACAACTTAGCCAATTCATAAAATGCATATCCGTTCACTTTCATCCCCATCTGCCTCATAAATATTCGGTAGCAAACTTCATCCCAATCGCCCTTCGTTGCATCTAACTCTGCTAAAACCAACTGCGATTTCCGCTCTAATCGTTTAACCAAAGAGCGTTGAATAACATCGTGGACGATAATATTAGGCACTGATGCTAACTGAGAGCCACAAGAAATTGGTTCGATGTTATGTATTAAAACATTTGCCTTTTTTATTAATTTTTTATTAACCAAAGGCTTTAGAATAAGGGTGGGCATTTTTGTTCCGTCCTCTCTGGCCACTTCCTTATTATTTTCCCACACTACATGTAATACTACTTTATTATACGATTTGTCGTTTTGGTGATTGTGAAGCTTCCAATCGGAACTTTTAATATGAATTTCAACATCTCCATTCCATTCCACATTATCAATTATAATTTTGGCTTGCTCAAAATCTGGCCCAGCATCATGATTATGAATTCCAGGTTTTATCACCTGAATTTGCTCACCATCTTCTGTTATTATCTCCAATAAATTATAATATTGATATTGCCATATAAAATGTAGAAGGTCTTCCTGCATTGGGCTTTAACTTAAATTAGCAATACAAGTTTAGGTACAACTCCATTTCTTGTTGTATTTTTTTTGATGCCACAGCTGCATCTTTGGCAAAATCAACTCTATTGGAGGCATAGATTATTCCTCTTGAAGAATTAACTAAAAGCCCACACTCTTGTGTTAAAGCGGCTTTCGACACCTCTTTAAGGCTTCCCCCTTGTGCGCCAACCCCAGGCACTAACAGAAAGTGCTCTGGCACTAAAGCACGGATTTTTTTTATCTCTTTGGGGTGAGTGGCGCCAACTACATACATCATCGTTTCTGAGGTACCCCATTGGCACGATACAGAAATCACTTTTTCATATAACGGAATGTTTGTTTCCCCCACCGTTAATTTCTGAAAATCATTACTTCCAATATTCGAAGTGTAAGCTAATAGTATTACCCATTTATCTTTAAACTCTAAAAATGGGGTTACCGAATCCTTACCCATATAAGGTGCTACGGTTATAGCATCAAACGGCATATTTTCGAAGAAAGCCCGTGCATACATAGAGCTGGTATTTCCTATATCTCCACGTTTAGCATCGGCAATGGTAAAACACTCTTTAGGTATGTATTCAATGGTTTTTTGTAAGCTCTCCCACCCCTTAGAACCCTGTGTTTCGTAAAAGGCGGTATTCGGTTTATAGGCAACTGCATATTTAGCGGTAGCATCAATAATTTGTTTATTAAACTCAAATATTGGATCTTCCAAACCTAATAAATGCGTAGGAATTTTTTTTATATCACTATCAAGCCCTACACATAAGTAGGAACTCTTCCATTTTATTTGCTCTATAAGTTCAACCTTCGTCATAACACAAAGTACGATAAAAATCTATCAAATTAAGTCTAGGTTATTAATAATTAAC
>CAZGDC010000232.1:0-3462 GCA_964524405.1 uncultured Roseivirgaceae bacterium | reverse complement strand
AATCTAAAATAATATGACAATACACATAAAATATATTTTTACCATTTTAATAATACTATTGAGTTTAAGTGGCTATGCTCAAAGCAAGGTGATGAAAAACTTAGCAGAAAAATACCCGGATACTCGGGCATTTGTGATGTACCATAGTAGTTTTACCATGCTAAATCAAGCGGATGATCCTGAAATTGCCGCATTGGCAGCTACGATTGATAAAATTAAAGTACTTACTTTTGACAGCGTCTCAAAAGAAGGTAAAAAGGAATTATTTGCGGATTTAAAAGCCAATGACTTTGAAACTCTTATGAGCATTAAACATAAAGAGTATGATGTAATTGCTTACATTAAAGAAGGCAACAACGAGATTGAAGGTTATTTCCTTTTGCTAGAAATAGAGAATAAAACATTAGCTATTGATGTGCTAGGAAGCCCTCACCCAAAACAAATTAGTAAAATTATTGACACAGTAATAAATCATTAAGTGTGGAAACAGTATTAGAAATTAGGCAATTATCTAAAAGTTACGGCAAACTAAAAGCGATAGATAACCTTGACCTTATAATACCCAAAGGTTCTGTTTATGGTATTTTAGGCCCAAATGGAAGTGGCAAAACAACTACTTTAGGTATGCTGCTCGATGTAATTGAGCCTACGAGTGGCGAATACCGATGGTTTGGCGAACAAAGTAGTAAAGAGCAGCGTAAACGGATTGGTGCTATTTTAGAAACACCCATATTCTACCCCTATTTATCTGCCTATAAAAACCTAGAAATTGTAGCCCTTATTAAAGAGGTACCGAACGATAGAATTGAGCCTGTATTAAAGCAAGTAGGTTTATTAGCGCGACAGCACGATGATTTTAAAACTTTTTCTTTGGGTATGAAGCAGCGGTTATCCATCGCATCTGCCTTACTTTGCGATCCAGAAGTAATGATTTTAGATGAACCCACCAATGGGCTAGATCCGCAAGGAATAGCGGAAATTAGAGCATTAATTATTGGCATAGCCAAGCAAGGGAAAACCATTATTTTAGCTAGTCATTTATTAGATGAAGTACAAAAAGTGTGTTCCGATTTTGCCGTTCTTAAATTTGGGAAACTAATTTATACAGGAAAAGTAGCCGATGTGGGTAAATCAGATTTTAAAGTAATTGTAAAAGCTGATACTAACTTAGCGCCTGTTTTAGCAAATTGCAACGTTGTAAAAAATGCCAAGCTATTATTAAATGGAGCTTATGAAATAGAAATGGTAGAAGGTAAATCCGCCCCTGACCTAAATGCATATTTGGTTAAAAATAATATTATCATAAGCTCCCTCGAAACCCAATCAAAATCATTAGAAACTCAATTTTTAGAACTTTTAAACAACGCCTAATGCTTAGACTTTTAAAAATTGAACTCGCAAAAAATAAATCGTATCGTACCTTTTGGATTCTTCTTGGAATCTACTTTGTTTTTTTATTAGCCACAACCCTAAGTGGTATGGAAGCCTTAAAATGGCTTTCAGCCAAAGGTGCGGCAGATTTTGGTGGTTTTGATATAATGAAAGTGCCTATTTATCATTTCCCTGATATTTGGCAAAACCTCACTTATGTAGCACAATACTTCCGTTTTTTAATAGGTGTTTTCATAATTATTTCTATTACTAACGAATTTTCATATAAAACCATTCGGCAAAATGTAATTGATGGCCTAAGCAGAGCAGATTTTATTACATCAAAAGTGCTATTTATACTGCTATTTAGTGCCACCACAACAGCAGTTGTGCTCTTAATTGGTTTAGGCATGGGTTATATATACTCTCCTGAGTCAGAAATGAGGTTTATGTTTAAAAATAGCGAGTTTGTTCTTGCATACTTTTTAGCTACCTTCAATTATCTACTTTTAGTAATGGCAATCGCCCTTATTATAAAAAGGGCTGGGCTAGCCATTATTATATTACTAATTTATCCCGCATTTGAGTGGATATTAAAAGTGCCACTGCCTACGCAGCTAGAGTTTTTAACAGAATACTTACCCTATTCAGCCCTTTCTAATTTAATTGATGTGCCGTTTCCTAGGTATTTAATGATTGAGATTAAAGAGGTAGTAGATGTGAAAGATATACTCATTAATATAGTGTGGATTCCTTTACTTATTTTGATTGGCTACCAATCTATTGCCAATAAAAATTTAGCCTGATTCACATTTTATCTTTCGTGTATTTTTCTTAATAAGGTGGTATATTCGTGTTTTATTAGATTATTTATGCGATTAATATACATAGGAGTTTTTCTGTTAGCTAGCTTTTTAAGCACTGCTCAAAACATTGATAGCTTGGCACTTATTGCTCAAGGCAATGATAAGGCAGCGATAAAAGCAAATAATCAGCTGTATAATCATTATATAAATTCTAATCCTAAAAAGGCGCTTGATTTTACTTTACAAGCATTAAACCTTGCCTTAGAACAGAGTTATAAACGAGGCATAGCGGCAAGTTATAATAACATAGGCGTATTTTATAAAAACCATGGCGTTATTGATAAGGCCATGAATTACCATTTGCAATCCTTACAACTTAATAAAGAAATTAAGGATGCCAAAGGTTATGCGTATAGCCTTAATAATATTGGCACCATCTATTCTATGAAAGGGCAATCTGAAAAAGCATTGGAACATTTTCTTCGATCATATTGGTTATTAGACTCCCTTAAAGATCAGAAAAACATGGTAGGCGCACTCAATAACTTGGGAAATATCTACTTGGCTATGGGCGAAGATTATAGGGCTATTGGTTTTTACAAAAAGGCGATAAAAATATTTGATAAAATCGACCATAGCGAGTTTGATCCATATTCAAATATAGGCAATGCTTATTTTAAAAGAGGGGAGATGGAGAAAGCCCATAAGTATTATAAACTATCCTTACAAACCAGTTTAGATAAAAAAGACATTGTGGGTCAAGCATTTGCTTATCATAATTTAGCAGCGTTACTAATTAATCAAGGGGATAAAAAGGAAGCACTACGGCTAGAATTAAAAGCACTATCGAATGCGCAAAATGTAATTAACAAGCCACTACTTAAAGATATTCATTTGTCGTTAGCTCATCTATATTATAGCCAAGGAAATATTAATCAAGCCTATGACAACCGTGTTTTATACGATGCGTATCGCAATGATATTGTTAACGAAATCTCAAGCAAGAAACTAGCCGACTTGGAAGTTACGTTTCATGTGTTGGAAAAAGAGAAAGAAATTGCTTTAATAAAAAAAGAGAATGAGGTTAATAAGCTCAGAATGTCTAACACAAAAACCATTATAATAATTGCCATTATGGCTGCTATTATTTTACTAGGTGCTATAATGATCTATATTTCGCTTAAAAAAGGCAATAAAATAAACCTGCTCGATCCTCGATATAAAATTAATAAGTAATTACGGGTGTGCGATGTAAAAATGTGCACCGAATTATTCATTCATTCCT
>CAZGDC010000231.1:0-3464 GCA_964524405.1 uncultured Roseivirgaceae bacterium | reverse complement strand
ACTAAACTCCATGAATAATGCGGGATAAACTAAATCTACTCAAACTCTTCTTATTTACCACCTCATTTTTCACCTTTGCTTCATAATAGCGCAGGCATCCACTTGTGCTAGTTTTATTTAAATTAACGTATGACAACCGATCAGCTAAAAGACTTAAAAGCCCGTGTAACTGCATTGCGGGGCTATCTTTGACTACGACAAGAAGTTAGAAGAAATAGAAGAGCAAGAGCTATTATCCGCTCAGCATGGCTTTTGGGATAACCCTAAAGAAGCCGAAAAATCGATGAAACTTATTAAAACCAAAAAACTGTGGACAACCAGTTTTGAAGATGTTAATGCCGCTTTCGAAGACTTAGAAACCCTTAGCGAATTTTTATCTACTGGTGATGTTTCCGAAACGGAAATGAACAAGGAGTATGCTAAAACCCTAGAAAAAGTAGAAGCCTTAGAGTTTAAGCGTATGCTTCGCAACGAAGAGGATCAGCTAAGCGCGATGATCGAAATTAACCCTGGAGCAGGTGGTACCGAAAGCCAAGATTGGGCAGAAATGCTGATGCGGATGTACATTATGTGGGGCGAAAAACAAGGATATTCGGTTAAACAGGTTAATTATCAAGCGGGAGAGGCTGCTGGCATAAAATCAGTAACCCTAGAAATAACAGGCGATTTTGCTTATGGCTATTTAAAATCTGAAAATGGTGTACATCGTTTGGTACGTATTTCACCATTCGATTCTGGCGGTAGGCGGCATACTTCTTTTGCTTCGGCTTATGTGTATCCTGTGGTAGATGATACCATTAATATAGACATCAACCCTGCAGATATTCGTTGGGATACCTTTCGGTCTGGTGGTGCAGGTGGCCAAAATGTAAATAAGGTAGAAACAGCTGTTAGGCTGCATCATGCCCCCTCTGGATTAATTGTAGAGTGCCAACAAGAACGTTCGCAGATTAAAAATAAAGACAAGGCCATGAAAATGCTAAAATCTCGGCTTTATCAAATAGAAATAGATAAGCAAAACGAAGCACGAGATATAGTGGAAGACTCCAAAGGAAGTATTGATTTTGGGGGAGCACAAATTCGTAATTATGTATTGCACCCCTATAAATTAATAAAAGATGCGCGAACAGGGGTAGAACGCACAGATGTGCAAAATGTGCTAGATGGCGACCTAATGGGGTATATAAAAGCGTATTTAATGCAATCGGCTGGTGATAATAAATAACTAAATTATTGCAACATGGGTAAACATACATCAGAGCGAAAAGAAGGTTTTAAGTTTTGGATAAAACGAAATTTATTTAATTTTTTTCCTGCGTATCGAAGAACAGGTGGTCGTATTTCTTTTATCTCTAATGATTGGCGGGAGGTACATGTTAAACTAAAGTTAACATGGGCAACAAGAAATTATGTAGGTACTGTATTTGGAGGAAGCATTTATGGCGCATTAGACCCCATTTTTATGCTTCAACTCATTAATATTTTAGGAGATAAATTTATAGTTTGGGATAAATCAGCTTCTGTTAAATTTATAAGACCCATTAAGCAGGAAGTGTTTGCAAAATTTATAGTTTCAGATGAACTAGTAGCAACTATTAAAAAAGAAGTAGAATTAAAAAATGAAATAACAATTGAATTGCCCATTCATTTTAGTGATCAAAATAATACAATTTATGCAAAGGTGATAAAAGAACTTTACATTGCAAATAAGGAGTTTTATAAACAAAAAATGAGCAAAAAATTATCCAATTAAATTAGTAATAACATCGTTTTAACTAGAGAATAATATCAATACAACTAATAAAACCTCGGCATTTAACCTTCAATTTTGGTTGTTATGTACAAGCTCATTCTTGTTTTTTTCGAGCTTTAATATGATAATTCCTGAATTACCAAGTTACTTAACCTCCTTAGGAGGAGCAGAGTATAAAGGATTTATTATTTCGTTATTTACCCTAACTGCAGCCATAAGCCGACCGTTTAGTGGCAAACTAGCCGATACTATTGGTCGCATACCCGTTATGATTATTGGAGCAGGGGTCTGTTTTATAATTGGCTTTGCCTATCCTATGGTTGGTACAGTATCAGGATTTTTGTTTTTACGCTTACTTCATGGATTTTCTACGGGTTTTAAACCAACAGGCACTTCGGCTTATGTGGCAGACGTTGTTCCAGTCGAAAGAAGAGGCGAAGCCATGGGAATTTTGGGCGTATTTGGAAGCTTAGGCATAGCCGCAGGGCCTGCCTTTGGTGGTTTATTAGCAAAACATTATCCCATAGAAATAATGTTTTATGCTTCCTCGGTTACTGCTATTTTTTCCGTTATTATATTAATGGGCATGAAAGAGACATTAACAGATAAACAAAAATTTCAATGGAACCAATTGTCTATTAATGCCGGAGACTTGTATGAACCTAGAGTAATGCCCCCATCCATCATTATGTTTTTAACTGCTTTTTCATTTGGTGTTGTTTTAACCCTTATACCAGATTTTAGTGATTTACTTGGGGTTGAGAGGTGGCACTTTTTTGCCATATTTACTGGCTCTACCATCTTAATTAGGGTGTTTGCAGGAAAATTTTCTGATAAATATGGCAGGCCAGCAGTGCTTCGATATTCTACTTTATCAGTTATGGTTTCGATGGTATTAGTTGGAATCTCTCAAACACCTGCTATGTTTTTTACTTCGAGTGCATTAATCGGTATTGCCGCTGGCATGAACTCGCCTACTATTTTTGCTTGGACAATTGATTTGAGTAACCCATTACGTAGGGCAAGAGCCATGGCAACGATGTATATTTCAATGGAGGTAGGCATAGGGCTAGGAGCATTAATTGCTGGCTTTTTGGTAGGCGATAACCTTTCTATCATTTCTTATCCATTTTATCTTGGGGGTGCTATGGCAGGACTTGCTTTTATTTACCTCGAATTTATATATTTAAAAGCAAAACCTAAAAAAATAAACAATTGAAATCCATCCATTGGCTAGTATTATTTATTGTAAATGCCTTATTGCATTTAGCAACCACCGTTTATTATTTACCCACGCTTAACATAATTTCTAAACCACTATTAATGGTTTTTTTAGCGGGTTATTTTGTTTCTTTTGTTGGAAACCACAATAATAAATTAAGGATAATCATAATAATAGCTTTAGTTTGCTCTTGGTTTGGTGATACTTTTCTTATGTTTCAAAATAATAACCCCGTGTTTTTTATACTTGGATTAGGCTCTTTTTTATTAGCACATATAGCATACATAATTGTTTTTATAAAATTTAATAGATCAGTATCTAATAAAGAAAGTTACTTAATAATTATACTGTTTGTTGCGTATAGTCTAGTATTATCTTACGTGCTTTGGTCGGGTTTAGGAGAAATGAAAATACCCGTAATTGTGTATGCGTTAGTTATTACTCTTATGGGAATCACTGGGTTTATTAGAAATTGGCGAGTAAATAACT
>CAZGDC010000230.1:0-3486 GCA_964524405.1 uncultured Roseivirgaceae bacterium | reverse complement strand
TTACTTAGAACAACCTAATGCGCCTAAAGAACGTAAAAATAATCGTATTAATCAATGAATACTAAGCATAAAACGTATCCGATAAGCTATATTTTTTTGTTAAGTTTGTCTTTTTAAAAAAAAATAGTTGAGTAAAGCTTATTTTTTTATAAAAAGTTCTATATTGAGGATAACATCTAAAATTTATTGTAATTTATACTTATGGCATTCGATATTGATATGATTAAAGCTGTATATTCAGCTTACCCAGAGCGCATAGCAGCAGCACGCAAAATTGTTAATCACCCATTAACATTATCAGAAAAGATTTTATATGCCCATCTATCAGAAGGCAATGCTAACACAGCGCATCAAAGAGGGGCTTCTTATGTAGATTTCGCACCTGACCGGATTGCATGCCAGGATGCCACTGCCCAAATGGCCTTATTGCAGTTTATGCAAGCAGGAAAAGTAAAAGTTGCGGTGCCAACTACGGTACATTGCGATCATTTAATTTTAGCAAAAGAGGGAGCAGACACGGATTTATCCTCAGCCAAATCGTCTTCTGGAGAAGTATTTGACTTTTTGGAAACGGTATCAAATAAATTTGGAATTGGATTTTGGAAACCAGGAGCGGGAATTATTCACCAAGTAGTATTAGAAAACTATGCATTCCCAGGAGGTATGATGATAGGTACCGATTCGCATACGGTAAATGCGGGCGGACTTGGAATGGTAGCTATTGGAGTTGGTGGAGCCGATGCGGTTGATGTGATGGCCAATATGCCGTGGGAACTTAAATTTCCTAAATTAATAGGTGTAAAACTAACAGGTAAACTTAATGGATGGACTGCCCCCAAAGATGTGATTTTAAAAGTGGCTGGCATACTTACGGCCAAAGGTGGAACAGGTGCTATTGTTGAATACTTTGGCGATGGAGCTATCTCATTATCGTGCACAGGTAAAGGTACTATATGTAATATGGGAGCTGAAATTGGTGCTACTACTTCCACTTTTGGGTATGATGATAGTATGCGAAGATATTTAGTTTCTACAGGCCGACAAGATGTAGTTGATTTGGCAGATAAAGTTAAGGAACACTTAACTGGCGATCCTGAAGTTTATGCCAACCCTGAGCAATATTTTGATGAGGTAATAGAAATTGACCTCAACGAGCTAACGCCTCATTTAAACGGACCATTTACACCAGACTTAGCAACGCCTGTTGCTGAAATGAAAGAGAAGGCAGCCGCTAACGATTGGCCTACTGATATCGAATGGGCATTGATTGGCTCTTGTACTAATTCTTCGTACGAAGATTTAACACGAGCAGCTTCTATTGTAGAAGATGCCGTAAATAAAGGAATACAACCAAAAGCTACGTTAGGAATTAACCCAGGATCTGAGCAAGTTCGTTTTACGGCTGAACGAGATGGCTTATTAGCTATTTTTAATAAGTTTGAAACGACCAAAATATTTACCAATGCCTGTGGTCCTTGTATTGGCCAATGGGCACGACCTGGTGCTGAGGAGCAAAAGAAAAATTCGATTGTACATTCTTTCAATAGGAATTTTGCAAAGCGTGCCGATGGAAACCCCAATACACATGCCTTTGTTGGGTCGCCAGAAATGGTAGCAGCTATTGCCATTTCAGGAAAATTAGACTTTAACCCTGTAACCGATACATTAGTTAATAACAAAGGAGAATCTGTTAAACTAGCGGAGCCAACAGGGGTGGAATTGCCCTCGCAAGGTTTTGCCGTGGAAGATAATGGATATAAAGATCCTGCACCTGATGGGAGTGGTATTACTATTGTAGTAGCAAATGATTCTAAAAGACTCCAGTTATTAGAACCATTTGCTCCTTACCCAGGAGGAGAATTAACGGATATGAAATTGCTTATTAAGGCCAAAGGTAAATGCACCACAGATCATATATCTATGGCAGGGCCTTGGTTGCGTTATCGAGGTCATTTAGATAATATTTCGGATAATATGCTTATTGGAGCTATTAACTTTTTTAATGAGCAAACCAATTTAGTAAAAAATCAACTAACGGGCGAATATGGGGCTGTGCCAGCTACACAACGAGCTTACAAAGCAGAAGGTATTGGTTCTATTGTTGTTGGAGATGAAAACTATGGAGAAGGGTCATCAAGAGAACATGCGGCTATGGAGCCAAGGCACTTAGGGGTTCGAATGGTATTGGTAAAATCATTTGCTAGAATTCACGAAACCAATTTAAAAAAGCAAGGCATGCTTGGGCTAACATTCGATAATAAAGAAGACTATAACAGGTTTCAAGAAGATGACATAATTGAAACCATTAATCTCAATAACTTTGCGCCTGGTAAGCAAATATTGCTTAAACTATCTCATAAAGATGGCACAAGCGATGTGGTGGTTTGTAATCATACGTATAACCAATCGCAGATTAAGTGGTTTAATGCAGGCTCTGCATTAAATTTAATTAAACAACAAAATGGATAAGATCGTTATTGATTAATAGGCTCAACACCTCCATAACGAATCAACATCAACTAATTAATAAAACTATGGCTAAGATTACATTAAAAGGTAATGAAATAAATACAGCTGGAGAATTGCCCTCAATTGGGCAAGAAGCACCTCTTTTTACGTTAACAAAAACAGATTTATCAAATGTTAGTTTATCTGATTATAAAGGGAAAAAAGTAATTCTTAACATTTTTCCCTCATTAGATACAGGTATATGTGCGGCATCGGTACGAAAATTTAACCAAGAAGCAAGCAATAAAGAAGTAACAGTTTTATGCATTTCTAAAGATTTACCATTTGCACATGCTCGTTTTTGCACTTCAGAAGGCATAGAAAATGTGATTAATCTTTCCGATTTTAAAAGCGAAGATTTTTCTAATGCCTACCATACCAATATTATTGATGGCCCTATGGTTGGCTTGCATGCAAGAGCCGTTGTTGTAATTAACGAAGCAGGTATAATAACTTATACCGAGCAAGTGCCTGAAATTGTTCAGGAGCCTGATTACGAAAAGGCGTTGGCAGCTTTATAAAATGAAAATAATAACCCGCTACGTAAAAGACGAGTTATATATTGCTGAAAATGAAAATGGCAACACCATTTATATTGATATGCGCAATGCCGAGGATAAAAAAAGCCTTGCACCTGTTGAAATGATGCTAGCTTCAATTGCTGGTTGTGCAGCAGTTGATATTGTTTCTATGCTTCGTAAAAAGCGTAAAACCTTTATTGATTTAAAAATTGAAACTATAGGTGTACGAAGAGAAGAGCACCCAAGAGGACTTATACATATTACCTCTAAATACATATTAGTGTCTCCTGATACTAATGTAGAAACTTTTGAAAAAGTAGCCATCATGGCCACAAATAAATACTGCTCTGCGGCAGCTTCGGTTAAAGCAGAAATTGAGGTTGTGTGCGAGGTGGTTAAAGCTATTTAACGCTTACGCTAAAATGCGTAGGACTTTAAAAGTACGAAATTTTGATAA
>CAZGDC010000229.1:0-3521 GCA_964524405.1 uncultured Roseivirgaceae bacterium | reverse complement strand
TTTCTCGACTTAGGCTCATTTACACCTGTAGCGAACAATTTATACAAACCTCAACTCCAACCACCTTTACCCCCATTCGCTAGCGAAAACAATGCAATATTTTGTATTTTTGCCCCCGATAATAATCGAGGATTTAGAAACACACACCTATGAAAAAGATTACTCCTTATAAACCCAAAAATAAAATCCGTATTGTAACAGCAGCCTCACTGTTTGATGGCCATGATGCTGCCATCAATATTATGCGGAGAATAATTCAGGCTACAGGAGTAGAAGTTATTCACTTAGGGCACGACCGAAGTGTGGAGGAAGTAGTAAACTGCGCCATTCAAGAAGATGCCAATGCCATTGCCCTTACCTCCTACCAAGGAGGCCATAATGAGTATTTTACCTACATGTTCGATTTACTGAAAGAACATAACTCTACCCATATTAAAATTTTTGGTGGTGGTGGTGGCGTAATCCTTCCTTCTGAAATAAGTGATTTGCAAAACTATGGAATAGAGCGGATTTACGCGCCTGATGATGGCCGCAAAATGGGTTTGCAAGGGATGATAAATGATATGATTGAAAGATGTGATTTTGCAACAGGCGCCAATCTAACTAACGAAGTTAAAGGACTAAAAAACAAGGATGCAAAATCTATTGCTCGGTTAATTTCTGGAGCTGAAAACTTCCCAAAAGAATCTAGTGATTTATTAAACGAAGTGCATACCCTCGCCAATAAAGCGACCACACCTGTATTGGGCATTACGGGCACAGGAGGTGCAGGTAAATCATCGTTGGTAGATGAATTAGTACGTAGATTCCTTGTTGATTTCGAAGATAAAACCATTGCTATCGTATCCGTAGATCCATCAAAACGAAAAACAGGAGGCGCATTATTAGGCGATAGAATTAGAATGAATGCCATTAATAACCCGCGGGTTTACATGCGCTCGTTGGCTACACGCCAATCTAATTTGGCACTCTCCAAGCATGTAAACGAAGCCATTTTAGTACTAAAAGCTGCTAACTACGACTTAATTATTTTGGAAACTTCGGGTATTGGTCAATCAGATACCGAAATAACCGACCACTCGGATGTAAGCCTGTATGTAATGACGCCTGAGTATGGAGCAGCCACCCAACTCGAAAAAATTGATATGCTCGATTTTGCCGACATTATTGCGCTCAATAAATTTGACAAACGTGGTGCTCTTGATGCCATTAGGGATGTAAAAAAACAATACCAGCGCAATCATAACCTATTTGAAGAAGATACAAAAACAATGCCTGTGTATGGCACCATTGCCAGTCAATTTAACGACCCAGGCATGAATGCCCTCTATCGTGCCATAATGGATACGATTGAGAAAAAGATGGAAGGCTCCTTACATTCCAGCATGCCTGTTGAAAAAAATGTTTCGAAGAAACAATTCGTTATTCCCCCCAACAGAACGCGTTACCTTTCTGAAATTTCTGAAAATAATCGTGGGTATGATAAATGGGTGAGCGAACAACAAGAAGTAGCTCAAAAATTATACAGCATTCATACTACTTCAGAAATAATAACAGAAGAAAAGGATTCTGTTACGGCAGAAGCGCTTGCTAAAACCTATCAAAAAATCGAACTTGAATTAGATCCTAAAAACAAGCAAATTATAGAAGATTGGCCTGCAAAGGTTAAAAAATATAAAGACCCTGAGTACCGCTTTAAAGTACGAGATAAGGAATTGGTGATTAAAACACATACCACTTCCCTATCTCAAAATGAAATTCCTAAAATTTCTTTACCAAAATACACGGCTTGGGGAGATTTACTAAAATGGAATTTGCAAGAAAACGTACCTGGAGAATTTCCTTTTACAGCAGGTCTCTTTCCATTTAAGCGCGAAGGCGAAGACCCCACACGAATGTTTGCAGGCGAAGGTGGCCCTGAAAGAACCAACAGACGGTTTCATTATGTAAGTATGGATATGCCAGCCAAGAGACTTTCTACTGCTTTCGATTCGGTTACCCTCTACGGCAACGACCCAGATGTACGACCCGATATTTATGGTAAAATTGGCAATGCAGGGGTCTCTATTTGCTGCCTAGATGACGCCAAAAAACTGTATTCGGGCTTTGATTTGTCTAACCCTCTTACTTCGGTTAGTATGACGATTAATGGCCCTGCTCCTATGCTACTTGGCTTTTTTATGAATGCCGCCATCGACCAGCAATGCGAGTTTTACATTAAAAAAAATGGGCTTGAGAAAGAGATAACTAGAAAAATAGAAGCCATTTATAAAGCCAAAGGGGTTAATCGCCCGAGCTATCAAGGAGATTTACCCGAAGGTAATAACGGCTTAGGGTTATTTTTATTGGGCACCACAGGCGACCAAGTGCTACCTACCGATGTGTATCAAAAAATAAAAAAAGAAACGCTTACCAAAGTAAGAGGCACGGTACAAGCCGATATTTTAAAAGAGGATCAAGCACAAAATACCTGCATTTTCTCTACCGAATTTGCCCTTAAATTAATGGGCGATGTGCAAGAGTATTTTATTAATAATGGGGTACGCAATTTCTATTCCGTATCTATTAGTGGCTACCATATTGCAGAAGCAGGTGCTAACCCTATTTCGCAATTAGCATTTACCTTAGCCAATGGATTTACGTATGTAGAATATTACATAAGCCGTGGTATGGACATCAATGAATTTGGGCCTAACCTTTCGTTCTTTTTTTCTAATGGAGTTGACCCAGAGTATTCGGTTATTGGACGTGTAGCACGTAGAATTTGGGCCAAAGCAATGAAGCATAAATATGGTGCAAATAAAAGAGCCCAGATGCTCAAGTACCATATTCAAACTTCGGGGCGTAGTTTGCACGCACAAGAAATTGATTTTAATGATATACGAACTACCCTTCAAGCATTATACGCTATCAACGATAATTGCAATTCGTTGCATACCAATGCGTATGATGAGGCTATAACCACCCCTACTGAAGAATCGGTACGTAGGGCAATGGCTATCCAACTCATTATTAACAAAGAATTAGGCTTATCTAAAAATGAGAACCCAATACAAGGGGCATTTATTATTGAAGAAATGACTGATTTAGTGGAAGAAGCCGTGCTAACAGAGTTTGACAGAATCACAGAACGAGGAGGTGTGTTAGGCGCCATGGAAACGATGTATCAGCGCAGCAAAATACAAGAAGAAAGCCTCTATTACGAAACATTAAAACACAACGGTGAGTTTCCAATTATTGGTGTAAATACCTTTTTAAGCTCAAAGGGCTCCCCTACCGTTTTACCCGGTGAGGTAATTAGGGCTACTGAAGAAGAAAAGCAATATCAAATAGATATGTTGAATAACTTAATTGAAGGCAATAAAGACAATAGTCAACAACAATTAAGTAAAATTACACGTACCGCTTTAGCCAATGATAATATTTTTGAAGAGCTAATGGAAGCCACTAAAGTATGCTCTTTAGGACAAATTAAAGACGTACTTTTTGAAGTAGGCGGGCAGTATCGAAGGAATATGTAA
>CAZGDC010000228.1:0-3556 GCA_964524405.1 uncultured Roseivirgaceae bacterium | reverse complement strand
TAATAAACAAATCCATCATATCGTTTCAATTAAATGCGTAAAACGTTTCCTTTGCAGAACAAAGCAATTTATACTACATTTTTAGCATGCTTAAAGCACAATTAGAAACTACTTTGCAACAAGCGTTGCAAGCATTATATCAATTAACAATCGATAAAATTGTACTTCAGCCCACTCGTAAAGAGTTTAATGGCGCTTACACCTTTATAACGTTTCCATATTTACGCGCTAGTAAAAAAGGGCCTGAGCAAACAGGGGAGGAAATTGGAGCATACCTAAAAGAAAAATCTTCTATTATTAAAGGATTTAATGTAGTTAAAGGGTTTTTGAATTTAGAGCTAACAGATGTCGCCTGGGTAGCACTTTTTAATAATATATTATCTACTGATAATTTTGGTTTTAAAGCACATGATGGCAGCGAAATGATGGTGGAATATTCTTCGCCCAACACCAACAAGCCTTTGCATTTGGGTCATCTACGAAATAATTTTTTGGGAAATTCTGTGGCAAAAATTTTAGAAGCCAACGGAACCAAGGTGCATAAAGTACAAATTATTAATGATCGCGGTATTCATATTTGTAAAAGCATGTTGGCTTGGCAAAAATTTGGAGATGGAGAAACGCCCGAATCTGCTAACCTTAAAGGAGATAAGCTAGTGGGTAAGTATTATGTAATTTTTGATAAAGAATATAAAAAGCAAATTGCGGAGTTAAAAAATGGAGGAATCTCCCAAGAAGAGGCAGAGAAAAATGCTCCTTTAATACTCGAAGCTCAAGAGATGCTACTTAAATGGGAACAGAAAGACGCCACGGTGTATGCCCTTTGGGAGAAGATGAACAGTTGGGTATATACAGGATTTGAGGCTACTTATGCCACCATGGGCGTTGATTTCGATAAACTTTATTACGAATCAGACACCTACCTTTTGGGTAAAGACGAAGTGATGAAAGGAGTTAAATCCGGGTTATTTTATCAAAAAGAAGATAACTCTGTTTGGGTTGATTTAACAGAGGAAGGTCTCGATCAAAAATTGCTTTTGAGAGCGGATGGTACTTCTGTATATATGACCCAAGATATTGGAACAGCCATTCAGCGTTTTAGAGATTTTTCTAGTATCGCAGGGCAAGTTTATACCGTAGGCAATGAGCAAGATTATCACTTTAAAGTACTTTTTCTGATTCTAAAAAAACTAGGGTTTGATTGGGCTACCAATTGCCATCATTTAAGTTATGGTATGGTTGATTTGCCAACAGGCAAAATGAAATCGAGGGAAGGAACAGTAGTAGATGCCGATGATATTATGCAAGAAATGTTTGATACCGCAGAAAAGCATACCAAGGAGTTAGGAAAAATCGAGGGATTTTCTAAAAAAGAAGCAAGTGAGCTTTATAGAACACTTGGGTTAGGAGCAATTAAGTATTTTTTAATGAAAGTGGATCCTAAAAAACGGATGATGTTTAATCCTGAAGAATCCATTCAATTTCAAGGCAATACAGGTCCTTTTATTCAATATACACATGCCCGAATTTCTTCGATTATTAGAAAAGCAGAAGCAGAGAAAGTTTCTTTAGAAGGAACGGTTAATACAGACATCCCATTATCCAGCACGGAGCAAGAAGGCATTTATTTATTAAGCCAATTTGGGACTAAAATAAAGGAAGCAGGCGATGAATTATCTCCTGCCATTATTGCACAGTATATATATGATTTAGCCAAAGAGTACAATCGATTTTATGCCGAATCCCCTATATTTAACGAAGAAAATATAGCACTTATGAAATTCAGGATTTTATTTTCTAAATTAGTGGCAGATGTAATTAATCGAGGAATGAATTTATTAGGTATTAATGTGCCTGAAAGGATGTAGTACTACCACTCTCTCCTTCATGCAGAGGGCAAGTGGACTTACGTATAAAGCTGTTAACTAATGAAAAAAATAAAACAATTATTTTTTCTTACATTAATCATTGTTTCTTGTGGATTAAGTAAGGTAAAAACAAGACCTTTGGATATGAATCAAACCCCCACCTCTTCTATCTACAAATTTGAACTGCCTCTTTTAAATGGAGACTCAATAGAACTGTCGTCTTTTAAAGG
The DNA here is from genome assembly GCA_964524405.1 of uncultured Roseivirgaceae bacterium. Lineage (GTDB taxonomy): Bacteria > Bacteroidota > Bacteroidia > Cytophagales > Cyclobacteriaceae > JAKISE01. The sequence continues at coordinate 1,458 of CAZGDC010000228.1, read as the reverse complement.
AAAGAAATTATTGATTGTAAACACGGCATCAGAGTGCGGTTATACATCACAGTATGAAGGACTAGAAAAGTTGCATAAAAAACATGGAGATAAGGTTACAGTAATTGGATTTCCAGCCAATAATTTTGGTGGGCAAGAGCCTGGTACCAATGCTGAAATAGGGGCATTTTGTAAGCAAAATTATGGAGTTAGCTTTCCTATGTTTTCCAAAATTTCGGTAAAAGGTGATGATATGGCACCAATTTATAAATGGCTAACCCAAAAAGAGATAAATGGTTGGAATAAAGATGCCCCTAATTGGAATTTTTGCAAATATCTTATTGATGAAGAGGGCAATCTACTCGCCTTTTATGGCTCGGCTATAGAACCTATGAGTGATGAAATTTTACATGCCATAACCAAGTAATGAACATCAATGTTTGGATTTCTGCCTTTCGATTAAGAACACTTCCATTGGCACTAGCAAGCATTGGAATGGGTAGCTTTTTAGCAGCTTCTCATTACAAATTCCAGTGGAATGTGCTGCTTTGGGCCTCTTTAACAACCGTGTTTCTGCAAGTATTATCTAACCTAGCCAATGATTATGGCGATACCATTAATGGAGCAGATAATGAACATCGGGAAGGACCCGCTAGAGCCGTTCAGTCGGGAGCCATCTCCATACAAAAAATGAAAGTAGCCATTGGAGCTTTGGGTTTACTTTCACTTGTTAGTGGTATTATGCTGCTGCATATTTCTGTGGGTTTAGGCAGTACAAGCTTTTATCTTTTTCTCGCATTTGGGTTGGCCAGTATTGGAGCAGCTTATTTTTATACCGCAGGTAAAAGCCCTTATGGCTATGCTGGGTTAGGAGATATTTCCGTCTTGCTTTTCTTTGGATTTTTAGGCGTATTGGGCACTTATTTTTTACATACCCTCCGTTTTAATTGGCCTAATTTGTTGCCAGCTTTAAGTATGGGGCTATTTGCTACCGCAGTACTAAACGTAAATAATATTAGAGATATAGCATCGGATAAAGAAGCAGGTAAGCGGTCGATTCCTGTGCGTATCGGAAGAAATTTAGCAGTTAAATATCATCTTGCTCTACTTATAATTGGTTTTAGTGCATCCGCTTTATACCTCTCACTTATGTCTTTTACGTTTTCGCGCTTGGTTGTTTTAATAGCAATTATTCCTTTGGTGATAAACGCCAAAGCAGTTATTCAAAAAACAGATGCCCAATCGTTAGATCCTTATTTAAAACAAATGGCTTTAACCGTTTTATTGTTTATGTTATTGTTTGGGGCATCTATTATTTGATAATTAACATATATCATTTTCTTTATCATTAAAAGGGGCTATATTGGGTTTAAATTAAGACTAAAAATATTCCATTTAACATGAAAAAAATACTTGTCCCTACTGATTTTACTGTTACGGCAGAAAATGCCGTTGAAGCAGCTCGATTAATTGCAAAAA
>CAZGDC010000227.1:0-3608 GCA_964524405.1 uncultured Roseivirgaceae bacterium | reverse complement strand
ATTTTTTACCACCCTCACCAGCCTCTCCACCTGAGCACTCCTCGAAAATTGGGTTTCTCCAACGTTTCTTGAGTTTGTTTGAAACGTTTTTAGCTGTTCTTTTTCTTTTAAAAACTGTTGAATTTGAAAAACAAAATCCTGTGGTTTATCAGGGTTATAATAAAATCCACATTTGTCCTTTTCGCAAATATCTTTTACCCAGCCTTTGGTGTTGGTTATAATGAGTTTACCAGAAGCTAGGGCATCAAAAAACTTGTTGGGGCTATTGGTTTCTAAAATTGGTTTGTTCGCAAACGAAACATAAGCAGCATCTGTTACATTAAGTAAACGCTTTAAGTTATGCTTATTTTGAAATTTTACGAACCTTACATTAGAAATATCGAAATGTTTAACTAAGTATCGAAGCTTTTCGGTTTGTGAACCTTCACCAATAATAAAAAATACGAGGGGTAATTTTGCTTTTAACGAGGCATTTGCAGCAGCTAATAAATACTCTAAATGGTTGGCCGCTCCAATAGCACCAAAATAAGAAATCACCATTTTGTTTTTTACATTAAAAAACTTTTCTAATGTAGGGTTTTTTGGTTCGGGGTTAAAAAAATCAACATCCGACATATTAGGGATTACTACTATCGGTTTATCAGGCTCACGAAGTTCAATTTGGGCTTTAATTCCAGGCGAAAGAGCAATAATCTTATCAGCGTGTTTATATACCTTTTTTTCGAGTCGCTCTAGGTACGACTTTAAAAATCTGTTTTTAATTATACCAAGCTGTACTGGCGCTTCAGGCCACAAGTCACGCACTTCAAAATAATAAGGAATGCCAAGCTCCTTTTTTATTTTTAAGGCAGAGAGCCCGATGGTTAAGGGTGTAGAGGTAGCATAGCATAAATCTACGTTTTTAATAGATCGAGCTTTTTTTCTCACCAATTTCATAAATTTATAAAAGGCAAAAATTCGTTTAATGAAGCTGAGTTCATTATTGTAAAACACGGGTAAATAGTGAACTTTAATGCCTTCTATATTTTTTATTTCAGCAGAAGGTTTGTTATGTGAAGTAATCATTTCCACTTCAATGCCATTATCCACCATTCCTTTGGCTAGGTAGTAGGAACGAATGGCGCCACCCTCTTCAGGTGTTCTAAAATATTGATGAATATAAAGTACTTTCACTAAAGGATAGGTTGAGTAATATGAGCAAATATAGTTTTAAAAAATCAACTAAAAGTTGTGAGCTAGCCATTTATGCAATAGAAAAATTCGCCATAGCTACTCCTACGAAGCACTACGGAGTAGTAAGAGCTATGCTATGTCTGTGTTTTTTGCCTTGTTAGCTTATAAAATAACTTCCTCTATTCTGTATACTTTATTTCTTCATAACCCCTAAAGCAACTAAATTATGCTAAGGTTATACACAAAAGGCTAAGTTCTAATAAATACAGCAAAATGCTTAGCATTCCATTAAATCCGCTCCTATAAGTCATTCCTAAGGTCACGAAGGACTCCTATGAAGAATCTTAGCCATGTAGCCAGCTACTATAAGTGGCAAAGATTTCTCCGTTGCACTACGAAATGACGTTCCTCTTTGAGTTTTTAGCAAATAGCACTATGTGTTTATCAGATAATACAAAATTGCTGTATTAGTTAGAACTTAGCCACACAAAATATTGAGATGAGTTCTATCCCTAACCCGAATAATTCATGAATAACCTATTACGCATTCCAAGTATCTGTCTTTTCCAAGAGGTTGAGGCAATCAATGTTTGAAATTTAATCGCAGGGCGATAGCCCATTTGGTTTAATTCCCCGACCCTTTGGGTCGGAAACAAGATTGTTTGCAAAGCAAACGCCAACTAATACTCCGATGGCTCTGCCTCGGGTATAGTTTAATTTAACTTTTCATAATACTTACACCATTGCGTAATAGCACATATTTCACATTTGGGTTTACGAGCCATACACGTATATCGACCGTGTAAAATGAGCCAATGATGAGCTATAGAAACATCTTCTTTTGGAATGTACTTGATAAGCTGCTTTTCAACATCGAATGGTGTTTTAGAAGTTTGGGTAGCCAACCCAATGCGTTTAGATACCCTAAAAACGTGGGTGTCAACAGCCATTGTAGGCTGGTTATACACCACCGAAGCTATTACATTAGCCGTTTTACGTCCAACGCCAGGCATTTTTTGTAAATCTTTGATATCACTAGGTACTACCGAGTTAAATTCTTCGGTTAATACTTTTGCCATATTAATAAGGTGCTTAGCTTTATTATTGGGGTAGGTAACAGATTTGATTACAGGGAAAACTTCATCAAAATGAGAGGCTGCTAAATGCTCAGGTGTTGGAAATTTAGCAAATAGATTTGGCGTAACCATATTGATACGCTTATCAGTGCATTGTGCACTAAGCAATACGGCAACTAATAGCTGATATGGAGTTTCGTAATGTAACTCCGTTTCAGCATCAGGGTTATTTTTTCTAAAAAAATTTAGAACAGCTTCGAATCGTTCTTTTTTAGTCATACACAGGTAATAGACAGGGTCTAATGGGCTGTGTGCAAGTTAGTAGATTTTGAATAATTCAGAATCTTTTCAAGGGTTGATTTCGAGGGCGTATAGCTAACTTCGTTTAAGGCATTAAGGGTTGATTTAAGAGCTTTATACGCTTCCATCAATTCATTATTGCACAGTAGGGCTAATTCGATTTCTCGATTTTGTTCGGTAGTAGTTTCGTTGTAAATAAACCTTATTAGGTCAAGTTGGGTAAATGTTTGAATCATACGCAATTTTATGTTGTTTCATTTTCTTTCTAAGATTGATGAGTGCATATCGCATTCTACCCAAAGCAGTATTAATGCTAACATCGGTAGATTCTGCTATGTCCTGAAAACTCATTTCTTGGTAATGTCTCATCAAAATCACTTCCCGTTGATTTTCGGGTAGTTCTTCTATAAACGAGCGAAGTTTCTTTTTAGTATCTTCTTGTACTTGAAAATCTTCATAAGGGGCTTCCGAAAATGCTAAGGTGTTAAATACATTCGACCCGTCCTCCATTACAATGGTAGGGTAACGTTTTTTACGCCTAAAATAATCAATGGCTAAATTATGAGCAATACGTAACACCCAAGGCCTAAATTTGCCTTCCTCGTTATAACGCCCACTGCGTAATGTTTTAATGGTTTTTATAAAAGTATCCTGCGTAAGATCCTCTGCAATATATGTATCCTTTACGATAAGATAAATATTGGTAAAAACGTTGGATTTATATCTGTTAAGTAAAACTTCAAAACTCTCTTCGTTACCTTTGATATAGAGCGAAATTAATTTGCTATCGCTTAATTCAATGTTATTCATATAAAAATGTGGTTGGTAATAGTAGAGGTTTAAATCATATAAAAATATGTAGTTTTACTTTATTGAAGCCCCTTTGGGACGATGTTTTATTTGTAAGTAGAATTCAAATGTATAAAAATGATGTATTAAAATCAAACGATTTTTCCAATAACTGTAAAATATTTTTGATTGATAACTACTACAATCTATTCTCATTTTACCCTACTCGGCCCTTTTTAGGCACTGTTAAAGGATAAATGCTTCGAATTT
>CAZGDC010000226.1:0-3627 GCA_964524405.1 uncultured Roseivirgaceae bacterium | reverse complement strand
AAGATTAACCAGTTTTCTGGTACTGGAAGTTTTGAAGGGTGGGTACGAAGAATAATGGTGAATGAATCGTTATTATACCTACGCAAAAACAAAAATATGTATTTGGAAGTGGACATAGAAGAAGCTTCTATTGAGCCCGATTATGGACAAGCAAATTATCTATTTGAGGAACAAGAACTACTGGAAATGATAAATAATCTTCCTGTTGGTTACCGAACCATTTTTAACCTTTATGCCATCGAAGGTTACTCGCATAAAGAAATTAGTGCACAAATGGGAATTAATGAAAACACGTCTAAATCACAATTAAGTAGAGCACGAGCCATTTTAAAAAATAAAGTGCTTAAAAGAGAATTATTGGTTGAACGAAACAACGTAAATAATGAAAAATAAGGAAGAAGAACTTGATGAATTTTTTAGCAAAGGTTTAGCACATTACAAAGAAACTCCTTCGCTAAAAGCATGGGATGCCATCGAGCAAGAGCTACACCAAAGCACTCATAAATTAAGTTATTGGATTGCGGCTTCAGTAGCCGTAGTGCTTATCGTATGTACGACAGTTTGGTATAATGTGTTAGATACATCTTTTAATTATGAAATAGCTTCTAGTGCGTTAAACGTAAGCCGCCCACAGAAAGAATTTATTCCTGTTCCTTTAATTATTTACACAACAACTGTGGTGTATGTAGAAAAAGAACTTCAGAACCATTATACAGAAAATCAAAAAGAAGAAAATAGTACTCCAGTCGTTTTTCCTATAAGCGCTTCTTTTGATATTAAACAAATTAGTAATTCGTATGCTTTTTATACTAAAATGCCAACTAATGAACCCGTTAAGCTGGTATATAATATAAACGAGCCTATTACCATAATATATAAAAGAGGAGACCCCAAATATCCTAAATTAGCCAAAGCTGCTAATTTCTTTAAACAAGTAGGAGAAGGAAACCGACCATTAATAGATTTTGAAAAAATTTCAGCGGAGCTTTTAGCTCGTAGAGATAATTTTAACAACTCAAACAAATAACAACATGACAACTTATTACAAAACCCTTTTGGCAGGCTTACTCATTGCCTTCCTTGCAACGGCTACGCCCTTATTGGCGGTAAACAATGATATTTATTTTAATAATGCGTTATCAACTTCAGTGTTCAACTCAAGCCCTAAACGAGATACTATTATTATAAAGTTTGGAAAAAATAGCCAAATAGTACTTTATATTGATACTAAAAAAGATCTTGAAAAAATTTCGCAGTACGACATTAACAGAATGTTAAAAGATCTAAATATGAGCATTACGGAAATGGACGATTCTACCCAGGTGCTAACTATTGAAGACGAAACGGGTAGAAAATACTTAAATGATACAACCATTATTATTACCAAAATAGAACCGAAAACAAATTGGGAGGAAGACGAGTGGAATTCGTACGATAATAACAACTCAGATAAGAGTTATAGAAAAAAACATAGTCCTCTATCAACGTTTTTTTTTAATATCGACATTGGGTTAGATAATTACTTAGAAAATGGAACATTTCCTAGTGGAAATGCCGAGTATGCGCTTAACCCCATAGGGTCGTGGTATTGGGCTTTTGGGCCTACTTTTAGAACACATCTGCTTGGTGCTTTTTTTATTGATTTAGGAATGAACGCTGCCCTTAATGTGTACCGATTTGACGACCCAAGAACAAGACTAAATAAAACCGCCACTGGAGTGGAATTTGCCTTTGACAACTCGAATGTAGCCTTTGAAAAAAGTAAACTTACTACTTGGCATATTCAAGCAAAAGCAGTTCCAATGGTGGTATTGGGTAGTGAAAAAAGAAATAGTTGGAGGCTGTGGAATAATGTTGACAAAGGGGTAAGGTTTGGCATTGGACCGTATGCAGGCTACAGAATTTGGAGCAGAACAAAATATATTTATCGTGATAATGGAGATAAGAAAAAAGATAAGAACGTAGAAAATTTTTTACTTAACGATATAAGGTATGGCGTACGTGGGCAGTTTGGCGTAAGAAGCTTCGACTTTTTTATTGAATATGATTTAAGTGAGATGTATCAAGATGATTCTGGTGCGCCCGTATTACAACGTATTCAGTTTGGAATCACCTTATAGCAGCCTGTTATCTCAATGTTAATATGGTATTAGAGATTGCCCCTTAAAGATGAGATGGTTGAAATATGTATCGAAAGGCTATATGCCTGTTCGCAAAATATTTTTACTCATACATTTTATTTACTAAATTACCATTCAGCCACTTACCCCATTCTTTATTAAATGCATGTACATTTTTAGTAGGCCTATTGGTGGAGTCAACTAGCTGTTTATTATAGTTTACCCATTCAAAAATACCGCCCAACATATTGGTTACGTTGCTAAATCCATTGGCTTTTAATTTTTCAGTTATTTTTTCGCTGCGGTACCCAATGGAGCAATACACAATTATGTGGCTGTTTTTGTCTAGTTTATTAACCCTAGCTAAACTAAAATCTTCGTAACCTACCCACTTAGCACCTTTAATTTTACTAACCTTATACTCATTAATTTCTCGTGCATCAAGAAAAATTATTGTGCTATTATAATCAGTCGTTCGGGCACTAACTTCGGGCACAGAATGGGTAATAATGCCTTCGAGCATTTTATCAAATTGTTTCTGCTTATAGCCTTGGGATTGTGCTACAAAAGACGATAATAAAAACAAAAGTAGATATAAATTATGCATTGGTTTTGCTTTCTAAGGCGGCAAGCCTCCTTTCAATTTGTATTAATTTATGGATTATTATGATGTGTGTTTCTTTCGCATCAATGCCAACTACACTTTCGGAACTGGCGATTAATTCTTCAATGACCTTATAATCTTTGGGTGGAATTTCTATTTTCATAATGCAAAGTTATTTAATGTGCTAAAGTAATTTAGTGATAAAAGTTACGCGCATAACTCAAAAAGGATATTTCAAAAGCAATTCTGATATTTAGCTCCTGAAGAGGTTGCTTTTCCAAAACGAATGGTAAATAACTTTGAGTTTTCGGAGTGGACTCAAGTTTCTTCCTTGTATTTTTTCATTGTCTCCACCCTTTAAATTTGTGTTTTTTTCGTAGCTTTTTCGCAATTTAAAGGCATTTTCTGCCACTATCAAACAGAAGTATATATGAATAATGCGAGTTAAATTCCCTAAGGTATTAACTTAACACTAGTGTTCCAAATAATACTCTTTTGTAAGCGATAGATGTTCTTGAGTATATTTATTTAGGTTGGATCGAATAATTAATTCTGTAGGATTACACAGTGGAGTATTATTAAATCCTAATTCAATGAGTAGTCTGTTAATCCGCTTATTTTGTTTTGGTATAATAGTTAACTGGGTTTGTATTTTTAGTCCAAATTCATTTGCTATCATTACTATTTTATCAATATACTCATACGGAATAATTAAATAGAACCGCCCCAATGGATTTAGTAAAGTTGACGTTTTTTTAACCAAATTGTAATACGATAACTTGTCGGATGCATTTCGAGCAGCACTTCTACTTTTTTTCAAAGGTGCTAGCCCTTCAAAAAAAGGTGGGTTACTAATAATTACATCATATTTCCCTTTCGTTTCAAAGAAATTAAAGTCTTGTT
>CAZGDC010000225.1:0-3665 GCA_964524405.1 uncultured Roseivirgaceae bacterium | reverse complement strand
ATAAATCTTTTATCATTTTAACATTGAAATTACGCATGTAAAACACCTTGCGTATTTAAGCCCTCAATAAAGGTAAGGTGTTCGATACTTATACTTTCTGGCACAAACGTAAACTTCTTATCATAGAGCTTACCCTCCACAAAATAAGATACCCAGTATTCATTAAACAGGTGAAATACTTCTGCGGTAATTACTTCAATTTGTTGAGTAGAGTTATCTTCAACCTTTTCAAACATATACCTTAACGTGGAAGTTTTTTGTTCTATTCCTTCCTTTTTTCCATAGCCTTTGGAGACTATGATTACGTTTTCAATGGCAAATGAATTTGAATTGATTAGATGAACTGTCCAATGTGGATAGGCTTCAGAATTATCGAATTTAATAGCAATAGTTACTCCTTTCATAGAAGGCTTTTCAATATCCTTTTTCATTAGGCTATTACCTCTTCCATCCCGAATAATTTAATCAAATGATCTTTAAGCGTGGTTTGCACTTCAGTCATTCTTACTTTTTTGCCAAGTTCTTGAGTCATAGAAGTTACGGCTTTATCATCAATGCCACAGGGAATAATATTGCCGAAGTAGCTAAGGTCGGTGTTTACATTTAGAGCTAACCCATGCATAGTTACCCACCTGCTAGTTTTAACCCCAATGGCACATATTTTTCTAGGGTTCCAGTAAGCTCCACTATAATTTTCTTTATCAAAATCAATCCAAACACCCGTAAATTTTTCAACTCTACCCGCCTTAATGCCATAATCCGCTAGCGTAAAAATAACAGCTTCTTCGAGCAGGCGTAAGTATTTATGGATGTCGGTAAAAAAATTATCTAAATCTATAATAGGATAGCAAATCAATTGGCCAGGGCCATGATAGGTAATATCGCCTCCTCGATTAATTTTATAATAGGTGGCTTCTTTTTCCTTGAGACCTTCTTTATTTAAAAGCAGGTTTTTTTCACTACCACTTTTACCCAGTGTATAAACATGGGGGTGTTCTACAAAAAGAAGTCGATTGGGAGTGATTAATTGCTCACTTTCTGGCAATTTTCTATTTGCCAGTTTCATATCAACTACCGATTTAAAGATAGCTTCTTGGTAATCCCATGCTTCTTGGTAGTCTTTAAGACCCAAGTTTTGTACTTCTACTTTATGGTTTTGAATTGCGTTCAATAGGATAAAAAATATGAGGAAGTAAATATAAAACGTCATTGCGAAGAAGGAACGACTGAAACAATCTATTTTACAATTTAGACAGATTGCTTCGTCCCTTCCATTGACAAGAGAACCCTCCAAGGTCTATTTTCTACTTGACAAAAGACCTTGGAGAGGTTAACTTATTTTTTTGCTTTACCTGCCATTAAACCAACACTACGCTCGATAAAATCGGTTAAATCTTTACCAGAAAGCATATTTTGCGAAAGCATAGCTAAATCAAAGGATTGCTTGGCAATTTTAGTTTGGTCTGCTTCTTTTTTAGCAGCTAAAATTTTGCCTATCACAGCGTGGTTTGCATTAACCGAAACATTATATGAATCGGGCATGCCACCCATCATGTTAAAGCCTCCGCCTCCACCCGTTTCAGCCATATCTTTCATTCTACGCATAAATTCGCTCATGGTAATAACCACAGGCATTTCATCTACCGATTGCGATTCCAAAGCCACCACCATATTGGTGTTGTTAATTGCTTTTTCAAAAATTACTTTTACTTTTTCTTCTTCTTCTTTTGAAAGAACACTTGGAATTTCTTCGTCTTTGGCAATTAGTTTATCCACCGTTTCAGCATCAACCCTTTTAAGCTGAGTGCCTTCTAATTTTTGCTCTAAAAAGTTAATAAAATGACTGTCAATCATATTATCAAAGTTTAGCACATCGTAGCCCTTTTTAGTAGCCGACTGAATAAATGAATGTTGTTTAGCGGCATCGCTGGTGTAGAGATAAACCAAATTTTTATCCTTATCAGTTTGATTGTCTTTTACCTTTTCTTTGTACTCATCCATGGTAAAGAACTTCCCTTCTAAGTTTTTAAATAAGCCAAATGCTTTTGCTTTTTCGTAAAACTTATCTTCGCTTAACATACCATATTTTACAAATATACCTATGTCATCCCATTTAGATTCGTAGCTAGCTCTATCCGATTTGAATAAGCTGGCAAGCTTATCTGCTACTTTTTTTGTAATGTGCGAATTAATTTTCTTTACATTCCCATCTGCCTGCAAATAACTTCTACTTACATTCAGAGGAATGTCAGGCGAATCTAATACTCCGTGTAAGAGCTGCAAAAACTCTGGAACAATATCTTTAACCTCATCGGTAATAAATACCTGCTTAGAAAATAATTGAATCTTATTTTTCTGAATTTCAAAATCTTTTTTAACCTTAGGAAAGTAGAGAACACCTGTTAAGTTAAATGGATAATCAACATTCAAATGGATCCAGAAAAGAGGATCTTCTGAAAAAGGATATAAGCTTTTGTAAAATGCTAAATAGTCTTCATCTTTTAAATCAGATGGCGATTTTGTCCAAAGAGGGTTAATTTCGTTGATGATATTATCCTTTTTTACCGACTTGAATTTAGGCTTATCTTCTTTGTCTTTCCCATCTTCAACCTGCTCTTCTTTCGTGCCAAATTTAATTTCAACAGGCAAAAACTTGCAGTATTTATCAAGGATGCCTTGAATTCTACTTTCTTCTAAAAATTCTTCAGAATCCTTAGCTAGGTGCAAAATTATCTCAGTTCCTATAGCCTTCTTTTTGCTTGCAGATATTTCGTAAGAAGTAGAACCATCGCAAGTCCATTTGGCAGCTTTAGCTCCTTCTTGGTACGATAAACTATTTATTTCTACATGCTCGGCCACCATAAAAGCGGAATAGAAGCCCATGCCAAACATGCCAATTATTTGCTCTTCGTCTCCTTTGCCTTTGTATTTTTCCACAAATTCTTCAGCACCCGAAAAAGCAATTTGGTTAATGTACTTTTTAATTTCTTCGGCCGTCATTCCAATGCCATTATCAGTAATGGTGATGGTTTTTTTCTTTTTATCAAAGGCTACTTCAACTCTTGAGTTTGAGTTAACCTCTGTTTTTACTTCGCCAAGGGCAGATAATCTTTTTAATTTTTGTGAGGCATCTACTGCGTTAGAAACCAATTCACGTAAAAATATTTCGTGATCAGAGTAGAGAAATTTCTTAATGATCGGAAAGATGTTCTCAGTGTGGATGGATATACTTCCTTTTTCTTTCATTATACTTGTTTTGTCTTTTTTGAGCATTCCGCTCATTCAGTTCAATTTTACAGCGAGCGTAGGACAAATTTTATTCCAATAAAATAATTGCCAATACCTTGTGCCAATTTGTCATAAAAAAAGATTTTTTATTAAAAAAATTCAAAACTTAACAGAATTGGGTAGTTTGGGGTTTAAACTATTAAACGAGGATGAAAGAGCTGCAAAAAAAATTATTTACTTTAGATGATGGCATTACTTATTTGAATGGTGCTTTTATGTCGCCAAGTTTAAAATCGGTGGCTGCAATTGGTAAGCAGCAAGTGGATGCTAAGCTTAAACCCTACTTAATTTCAGGATCCGATTTTTTTGAGCCTGTAAAAGAAGTAAAAAAAGCATTTGCAACCTTAATAAATGCGAACGACTCAGAGCGAATAGCT
>CAZGDC010000224.1:0-3683 GCA_964524405.1 uncultured Roseivirgaceae bacterium | reverse complement strand
TTATTTTCTAATACCACACGAACAGGAATGGCCGCAAATGCATAAGCGGTGGCAGGTTTGTTCAATTCAGTTACTCTATCCATTGTATTTAAATGGGCTAGTTGAACTATAGATTTATCATTTCTGCCTTGTTGCAAATAAGCATAGACTAGATAGTCCATTGCGTGGGTTTCTTCAAAATAGATGCCATTCATGTTTACTGCTTGCGAATAACAAACGGCCGAAGCAGCCGCATCTAAATTGCTATTGATAGATTCATCCCATAAACCTAAACGGGTAAATATATGAGAAGGCATATGTTGAGCGTGAGCAGAAGAGGGGGCAATTTCTGCATATTTTCTGGCTGTAGATAAGGCTAGATGTGCTAAGGTTGGGTTATCATAATTATGAATAATGTAATGGGCAATGCCAGGGTGATTTGGCTGATTTGGGAAAATGGCTTCTAATATTTTTCCTGCTTTAAGCTGATTTACATAGGTTTTATCTTGAGGGTTGGCAGTTGAATTAAGGGCTAATGCATAAAAAATTGCTGCTTCTGTATCGAACTCATATTTTAAGTAAATCGCCTCCATTTTTTTCTCCATATTTACTTGACGGGTAGAATGGGTTATCTTTTGATAATCTTTATAAAATGCACCTATAGCTTCAAGATACTCTTGCTCCTTAGTTGATTTATCTAATTTACTGGCAATGGCTAATAGCTGGGAGCCCTTTTCTAAATCTGAGATAGATGGCTCGAACCAAAGGCTATGGTATAAACTCATGGCAACTCCCCAATATGCCATGGCACAGCTAGGATCCGAGTCTATTATTTTAACAAAGCTCTTTTCGGCTTCTTTATACTCAAAAGAGTGAAGTAGCGAAATGGCTAAATCAAAATTTTCTTTCGTATTAACACCACAAGAAATAGGAAAGCTTATTTTGCCAAATTCCGGGTTGCCACACAAGGCAATGTCGCCTCTAAAAAGGGAAATTCCTGCTAGGCTTGGGTCTGGTTTGTTCTTTGTTGGCGAACAACTTAGCAGGCTAATAGTAATGAGTATAATCGTTAAAAGGATTGCTTGGTTGGCAAGTTTCATAAGGAGGTTCTTGGTTAGTTTCTATTTCATTTATTTAAAATTGTTCGTTTTATTTTTATAAAGGGGCTTTTCATTAAATACCAAAAGGTTTGTTTCTCAGGGTTATCAAATTCTTCTAAGCCATACTTTATTTTTTCAACAGGCAATTCTTTAAATGTGCCAAAAATTCTATCCCAAATAATAAAAATATCTGCATAATTAGAATCGGTATAAAATTGATTCTGGTGATGATGTACCCTATGATGGTTTGGCATCACAAATGCCAAACCCAACGTTTTGTTTATCCAGTTGGGGTAATTAAGGTTAGAGTGCTCTAAAAAGAAAAAGATGTACAGGATAAAATAGTAGAGTGCCATCGAAAAAATAGTAGTGCCAAAAAGGGCTGCCGTTACGATATTGCCTGTTTGATAGATGAGAATTAGCTCTAAAGGATGAAACCTGAAAACAGTGGATGAGTCCATTGTTGTGTCGCTATGATGTACCCTATGCAACTTCCAGAGTAGCGAAAATTTATGCGATGCCCTGTGTATCCAATAGGTGGTAAAATCATAGAGGGCCACACTAATCATTATCTTAGCCCAAAATGGCAATTTTATTAAAAACAAAAGACCTATTTGGTTATTATTTAGCCACTCTATTGCATTTACAACCAATGCAATAAAAAAGATATTGAGTAGTACTAATGTAATTTGAAAGAAAATATTTTGAAGCAAATGTTGCCCTCTTTTTTTAAATTGAAATGGGGTTTTTAATACCTGTTCTAGTGTAAAGAAAAAAACCAATAATCCAATAATTATATAATTAGGGTTTATCTCTAATAATTGATTTAATAGCTCCATTTTATTGTTTGTGTTTTTGTTTTCTAACTCTATAGTATATTGTGTTTTCAACTAAAAAATCTAGTCCTTCTAGGGTTGTTACTTTTTGATTTTGATACGTTGTGGTAGGGATGAGTTTTACAAGTTGGTTATCAATTTTAACTTCAATGGGTTTATTTTTAAAGAAAGAAATTTCTTTATTCCATTTGTAAAAAAACTCTTGGGCATCTTTCTCATAAAATAGTTGCAAAACAGGTGGCTGAGTTTCATACAAATACCAATTAAATAAGGCCGAATAGTCTTGACCAAGAAGGGAATTGAATTTTTCCGCAATTTCTTGGCTTGATACATTTTGTTGTGCAAAGTCTTTTTGCATTGCTAAAAGGCTGCTAAAAAAGAGAGGGTCATCGTTTACAACATATCTTAAAGAGTGCATTAATAACGCCCCCTTACTATAAATATCTTGGTCGTTAAAATTAGCCCAACTATTGTAGAGCACATCGCATTTTTTATGAATAGGAATACTGTTAAAAGAGTAGAGCGTAAACTCATGTATCTTTTTTGTATATTCTTTTTTGCCATATATTCTTTCTATAAATAAGGCCTCGGCATAAGTAGCTATTCCTTCGTGAATCCAAATATCGCAATAGTCGTAGCCTGAAACATTATTACCCCACCACTCGTGAGCTAGCTCGTGTACTAAGGTTGTATTGGTTTGTTTCCAATCATAGGTATAATCGGATCCCATGGCAATGGCAGATTGGTGCTCCATGGCCGAGAAGGTAGATTCTACAAACTTACAACCATCGTTCCACCACGGGAAAACGCCAAATAGTTGCTCAAACTCTCTTAAAATTATGGGCACTTGATCGTAATATTTGCTGGCTTTTTCTTTATTATAATCCAGTACTTGGCATTCTATTTTCCTTTCAACTCCATTTATATCAGTATATGGCTTTATTAATTTTACAAAATGGCCAATGTTAAATGAAATGTTGTAGATATTGATGGGGTTGGTAACTTCAAAAGCAAAGGTTTGTGTGTTATTTGTGTTAGGTAATACTTGTTTTAACCTGCCATTTGCCACAACTGTAAGGTTGTTGGGCACTGTAACTGTTATGGTAGTGGTATCTGGCTCAGCTCTTAATAGTGCATTGCAAGGCATGATAAATTGCGGCCCAATGCCTTCAGTAGAAGTTGAAATCCAAGTTCTATCTTGCTCATCTTTTTTCCATTGTATTGGGCCTTCGCCCATTAAGTTAGCTGGTTTTCCTTGGTAGTTAATCGTAAACTTTAATCGAGTGTTTGCCAGCACGTTTTTATCGAAAATTAAATAGAAAAGGTCGTGTTCCCTTGTTATTTTTGGATTACCAACAGAGCAATTGAAGGAAGTTATTTCCATCTTATTTTGCAAATCAAATAAAAAACTATCTTGAGGGGTTAGTGAAGTAAAGTGGATATCCATTTTACCAGCTATCTTTTTCTTTTTAGGAAAAACTTCTATATCCCAATCGTATCTATTTATATGGTAATCCCTATGCGGATTGCTATTATCGCCTGCAAGTATTTCGCGCTTGCTAAATTTTTTAAACCCATTATTACTTAATTTATAGCCAATAAATGGCTTATAATAACAGGAATTAAATATGAATAATGAGAACAGTAATAGATTAATGGGAATTAATCTAAGGTGATGGGTTGCTGTAGATGACTTCATTTGCGTTCTTGAGGTTGCCAACAATAGACGCATTTGGTTATATAGTTGCAATATAACAACAATAAATAT
>CAZGDC010000223.1:0-3684 GCA_964524405.1 uncultured Roseivirgaceae bacterium | reverse complement strand
ATTTGATGCCTGCAACTGGTGCCTGGAGCTACCACAATTCCGTTTTCTAATTTTCTAACTGCTGGAAATAGCACGAGCTCGCCAATATCCATAGATACTTCGTAATGTTCTTTTTCGTACCCAAAAGAGCCTGCCATTCCGCAACAACCCGAAGGGATTAGTTCTACACTAGCTTGCGGAATTAAATCCAGTACTTTTTTAAGTGGAGTAAGCGATGATAATGCTTTTTGATGGCAGTGCCCATGGTATTTTATGGTTTTATTTAACGGGCTAAATTGTTGAGAAGAAACATTGCCTTTATCAATTTCAGCTGCTAAAAACTCTTCAAACAAAAAACAGTGTTGGGCTATTTTTGTTGCCACCACCTTATCAGTAGCTAAGTCAATGTATTCGTCTCTAAATGAAAGAAGTGCCGAAGGCTCAATACCAATTAATGGTGTTTTATTAGTAATTATCTCTTTTAGTAGCTCCAAATTTTTATCTACTCGTTTTTTTGCTTTTCCTAATAAGCCTTTTGAAAATAAGGCCCTGCCCGTATCAAATACAGGAGCTAAGTCTAATTGATACCCCAATTTTGTAAGTAACTGAACTACTGCTTTTCCTACCTCCAAATCATTATAATTTGTAAACTCATCAGCTAATAAATAAGCCTTCCCTTTTGCTTCTACCTGCGTAATTCCAAAGTTCGTTTTTTTGTTTTTAACAAACCAAGACTGAAACGTTTGGGGGTTTAATGTGGGCATTGATCTTTTTTCTGCAAACCCTACCAAACGTTTAAATGATTTACTTAATGCACCATTAGCCACCAGTTTATACAACCAAGGAGCTAGCATGGCTAATTTATTAAGGGTGTTAAAATTTGAAATCAACCAAGTTCTTAGTGAAATCCCTTTTCTTTTTTGGTACTGGTATAAAAACTCGGCTCTAATTTTAGCAATATCAACATTAGAAGGGCATTCGGCTTTGCAACCTTTACAAGCTAAGCACAAATCCAACACTTCCTTAATTTGTTCACTTTCAAATGGATTTTGTTCCTCTCTACCTGCAAGCTCTCTAAATATATTAGCCCGTGCTCGGGTGGTATGCTTTTCATTTCGAGTGGCCATATAACTTGGACACATAGTGCCTCCTGTTAATTCCGTTTTTCGGCAATCGCCCGACCCATTGCACTGCTCTGCTGCCCGAACAATACCTTCGGTGGATGAAAAATCAAAAATAGTATCGTATAAAGGTGTTTTTTGCTCAGGTGTAAACCTCAGCGAGCTATTCATGGAAGGCGTATCTACTATTTTGCCGGGATTAAAAATAGCATTAGGATCCCATGATTTTTTTACTCTTTTAAGTAGTTCATAATTTTCTTTGCCAATCATAAAAGGAATAAACTCCCCTCTTAATCGTCCATCTCCGTGCTCGCCACTTAAAGAACCTTTGTATTTTTTAACAAGGCTCGCTACTTCTTGCAACACTACCTTAAAAAGTTTATTACCTTCTTCTGTTTTAAGGTCAAGAATTGGGCGTAAGTGCAATTCGCCCGAACCCGCATGTGCATAATGCACACAGCTTAAACCATGTTTATCAAGCAGTTTATTTAACTCAAAAATGTACTCAGGTAAATCATCCACTTTTACTGCCGTATCTTCTATTACAGGTACTGCTTTTAGGTCGCCAGGCACATTGCTCAAAAGCCCAAGACCTGCTTTTCGAAGATTCCATACCTTACTCGCATCTTGAGTCCAAATAATTGGAAAATGATAGCCAAGATTATTATTTTTTAAGTCTTTAATTAATAAATCCGCCTCTTTTTGCACTTGCTCTTTCGAGTCTCTTTTTAATTCAATTACTAATAGTGCCTTAGGGTCGCCTTGTATAAAAAAGCGATTGGGCTTTTGAGAAACGCTTGTTTTGGTTCGTTCTAATATGTAATGGTCCATTAATTCCACCGCACTAGGGTTATAGTTGAGGGCTATTTGGGTGGCTTTTAACGAATCATAGACCGTTTCGAAATGAACACAGACTAAACCAACTTCTTTAGGTGGTAAATCAACCAATCCAACCTTTATTTCGGTGATGAAAGCTAGTGTACCTTCTGATCCTGCTATTAATTTACAAAAATTGAATGGCTTATCTCCTTCTTCAAAAACATTGGCATCCATCAATAAATCAAGTGCGTATCCTGTGTTTCTTCGAGGAATGGCTGGGTCAGGATAATGAGTAGTTATTAATTCTCTATTACCCGAATTTTCTAAAATAGACTTAATTTCTCGATAGATATTTCCTTCTAATGAGGATAAAGGAAGGTTGCATTTATTTTCAAAATCAGCTTTCGATAAACTGGAAAAAGTTGCTTCTGAACCATCTGCCAAAATTGCTTTTACTTCCAATAAATGATCTCTTGCACTACCATAAACAATGGAATTAGAACCACAACTATTATTACCCACCATGCCGCCAATCATGGCTCTGTTTGCAGTGGAGGTTTCTGGCCCAAACATTAACCCATAAGGATTTAGATGCAAATTTAACTCATCTCTAATTACCCCTGGCTGTACTCGCACCCATTTCTCTCGTTTATTTACTTCTATAATTTGGGTGTAGGTGCGAGAAACATCCATTATAATTCCGCCTCCTACTACTTGGCCTGCTAACGAGGTGCCTGCGGTTCTTGGAATGATTGATAATTTATTTTTATTAACAAATTTGATAAGAATTTTAATGTCATTATCTCCTTTGGGGTAGCAAACAGCCAAAGGAATTTGCCGATAGGAAGAAGCATCTGTGGCATACAGTCTTCTTGTGGTTTCATCCAAAAGCAGTTCTCCTTTAATTTGAGATTTAATGCCCTTTAGAAAATCATTATTTGCCAATACTTCCATAATCGAAGCAAAAATAAGTTTGTACTCAATTAATGCCAATTATATTCGTTTATTTAGCATCTAATAAGTTTTAGTTAGCGATTATACGGTTATAATACCAAATTAATTTTTACTTAATGCACTATAAATTTAATGCTTAATATACGTGAATAAATTAGTTAAATTTACCTTAATTCTAGTAACATTAGTTGCCTTAAATACTTGTGCTGGTCATAAATCAAAAAAAAACAAAATTAATACTGTTATTAAAACAGCCCGAACTTATACGGGTACGCCTTATAAATGGGGTGGCACTACCCGCTCGGGAATGGATTGCTCTGGTTTATTATTAAACTCATTTAATGCTATAAAATTAAAAATTCCGCGAACCTCAGCGGAGCAAAGTAAGATAGGGAAAAAAGTATCGAAAGGAAGTATAAAAAAAGGTGATTTAGTGTTTTTTGCTACTGGCAAAAAGAAGCGTAAAATAACACATGTGGGGCTTGTAACCGAAGTAAGGGGAAAAGACAATATTAAATTTATACATGCCTCTTCGAGCGTTGGTGTTACTGAAAGTAACTTGGCCAGTAATTATTATAAAAAGCGATTTAGACAAGCAAGAAGAATTCTGTAATGGCTAACCACAAAGAGCACTAAGAATACACAAAGTTCGCAAAGAATAATTTTTCAATATAAATTTCTCTTTCAATAAGTTTTCTATATTTGCAGCCGTTTGGGGGATTAGCTCAGTTGGCTAGAGCGCTACACTGGCAGTGTAGAGGTCATCGGTTCGAATCCGATATTCTCCACAAAGGGTTGAATTACGGTTCAA
>CAZGDC010000222.1:0-3706 GCA_964524405.1 uncultured Roseivirgaceae bacterium | reverse complement strand
AACCGACTTTATAGGCCACATTTACCACCACCACCGATGAGGTTGGGTCGGGGTGAACTACCACATTTAGTCCATTATCTAATACCGTATGTTCGTATTTAATCATATTTTTTAAAGATGCTCAAAAGTAATTTTAATAAGAAACAAATCAATAATTAAACAACTCAACTTTTATTACCAAACATTTGCCATTCCCCTTTTCCCAATTGACCTTTGCTTGAATTTTATATTTTCCCATTTCACCTTTCTTATTTTCAAAATGCCTCAAATAAAGTTTAAAAGAGAAAAATACACCAATAAAAAGCTTTTGGCTATCTATAAAGCACTTATTACGCCTCGTTTAATAGAAGAAAAGATGCTTATTTTATTGCGCCAAGGTAAGATATCGAAATGGTTTTCGGGTATTGGGCAAGAGGCCATTTCGGTGGGAGCAACGTTAGCATTAAAGAGCGATGAATATATATTGCCAATGCATCGCAATTTAGGCGTTTTTACCTCCAGAAATATCCCATTGAGCAGGTTGTTTGCACAGTTTCAAGGGAAACTTTCTGGGTTTACCAAAGGGCGCGACCGATCTTTTCATTTTGGCACCAACGAGTTTAATATTGTAGGAATGATTTCGCACTTGGGGCCACAATTAGCCGTAGCCGATGGTATTGCACTATCCGATCTTATTGGAGGTAAGGCAAAAACAACTTTGGTGTTTACAGGTGATGGAGGAGCAAGCGAAGGCGATTTTCATGAAGCACTTAATGTAGCTGCCGTTTGGAATTTGCCTGTCATTTTTATGATTGAAAATAATGGATATGGACTATCTACCCCAAGTAGCCAGCAGTTTAAATTTAAAAACTTTATAGATAAAGGGCCTGGATATGGAATAGAAGCACATCAAATAGATGGCAATAATGTGTTGGAAGTATATGCCACCATCGAGCGGTTGTCGAAACAATTAAGAAGAAGCCCGCGGCCTGTAATCGTAGAAGCCATGACCTTTCGAATGCGTGGCCACGAAGAGGCATCGGGTACAAAATATATACCCAAGGATTTAATGGCATTTTGGGCTACTAAAGACCCTATTAATAACTACCAAGACTACCTATTAGAAATTGGTGTTTTAACAACAGAACTCGCTGATGAGTACAAGGCAGAAATAAAAAATGAAATAAAAGAAGGACTTGAAATTGCGTATGCAGAGCCAATCCCTGAAGCCAATACCTCTCAAGAGCTAGAGGATGTGTATGCGCCTTTTAATCAAGAAGTAATTCATCCTGTTACTAATACTAAAAGTGAAAAACGTTATGTAGATGCCATTTCCGATGGATTACGTCAATCATTAGAAAAATATGACGACCTTGTATTTATGGGGCAAGACATTGCAGACTATGGCGGAGTTTTTAAAGTGTCGGAAGGGTTTTTGCAACAATTTGGCGCAGATAGAATACGAAACACACCCATTTGCGAATCGGCCTTGTTTGGCATGGGCTTAGGCCTATCTATTAAAGGAAGAAAATCAGTTATTGAAATGCAGTTTGCAGATTTTGTTACTTCTGGGTTTAATCAAGTAGTAAATAATTTGGCAAAATCACATTACCGTTGGGGTCAAAATGTTGATGTGGTAGTACGTATGCCAACGGGCGCAGGTGTGGCTGCTGGGCCATTTCATTCGCAAAGCAATGAGGCTTGGTTTTTTCATACACCAGGGCTAAAAATTGTCTATCCCTCTAACCCTTACGATGCCAAAGGACTACTAACTGCAGCCATTGAAGACCCAAACCCTGTAATGTATTTCGAACATAAAATAATGTATCGCTCAGTTACAGAAAGTATTCCTGATGATTATTATACAGTACAAATAGGAAAAGCAAAACTAGTAAACACGGGCGATGATGTTTCCATTATAACCTATGGCATGGGCGTACATTGGGCTAAGAACCTTGCCTCTGAAATGGGGGATGATATTACCATTGACATTCTTGATTTGATAACACTTATGCCTTGGGATAAAGAAGCGGTAAAAGAAACAGTAAAAAAAACAGGAAGAGTACTGGTACTTCATGAAGATACATTAACAGGAGGTATAGGAGCAGAAATTGCCGCTTGGATTAGTGAGCATTGTTTTATGCAACTAGATGCGCCAGTAATAAGGGTCGCAAGCCTAGATTCGCCCATTCCGTTTATCAATACATTAGAAAACAATTTTTTGGCAAACAGTCGTTTAAAAGAAAAACTCGATGATTTACTGAATTTTTAGTAATTTGGCAGGTTAAAGGCCAAAGCCTAGATTTAATTTAATATATGAGGGTAGCTCAAAAGCTTTTAATAGGATTAATTATTTCTGTACTAATGACTTTAGTACAGAAAAGCTACGCACAAATAGATTCGAGAAACCAAGAAAGGCCTGCTAAACAACAAGCTACAAACCCTAAAAAGACTAAAAAAGTAAAAAAGACTAAAAAGGCCAGAAAGCAAGCCAGCGGAAAAAAGTTTTACTCAAACAAGGAACAAATTCGTAATTCTAAAAAATCATTTAAAAAAGGAGGAGAAAAAGCGTATAAAGGAGATATTACAGGCAGAAAAATAAAAAAAACAAGAACTACTCCTCGTAAAACTAAAGCATATCCACAACCAAACCCTTACGCAGGTAGGCAAATTAGAACAGAGGCTCAACGTGCAGGGCCGCCACCAAGAAAAATTAAAACAGCGACAAAAAAAGGAGAAGTAGCAAGAACAGGAGATATATCAGGTAGAAGGAGAATTAGGCAGCGATCAGTTTCAACTAATCCCAAGCCTATTCATCGCCAACCCAATACGTACGGGGGCAGAAAAATGAGGACGGAGAAAGACCGTGCTTATAGCAATAGAAAGCAGATTCAAAACATCCGTTCGGTTTCTAAACCTTCAGAAACACGCAAACGAAAAACAACTACTCGCATTGTTACAGCAACAGCACCACATATTGTAAAGCGCAAAAAAAATGTGTACCGCAACCACGAACAGCGTAAAGGAGAACAAGCCTCCACACGAGATATTGCAGGCAAAAAAATAAGGACTAAAAATTTTAAAAGCGAACAGCCTTCTCGTGGTAGGAGGGCAATGGCTAACCCAAAGGTTAGAACAGATAAAACAAAAAGTGGAGATCGCTTTAAAAAGCCAAAGTACCAAACAAGCGGAGTTCGGTCAGTTTCAAGGTCTAGTGAACGGAGTGGGGGTGGTGCGCCAATGGCAAATCAGCGAATCATGAAAAATTTTAAATCGCAAAGGGCAAAATCTGTTGTTCAACCAAAGCCTATAAGAACTTATGGAAATCGTAAAAAAGGAAATGGTGAAGCTGCCATTTTTGGTGCTTATAGTGCAAAAAAAATTAGGTCTGTAACAAAAAAATCGGAGTCAAAGGCTGGCAAAAGAAAGCCAACAGCCCCTAGTATTTCAGGAACAGGTGTGTTTGCCTATAAAAAAGTGCACCCATATAGAGGCAAAGATCGAAGGTTTAGTGGAGAACATTCCAGTACTAAAGATATTGCTGGCAAAAAATTGCGAACAAAAAACTTTAGATCAAGACGACCTAATTATGGATCTATTGGGTCTATGAATTATCGAAGTGCTAGTGCATCACCTTCGAATAAAAGTTATAATAAAAATAATAGTAGCAGTATTTCAAGAAGATGGAATAATAATAGCAACCCACTCATCCGCAAAGACGGAGATA
>CAZGDC010000221.1:0-3751 GCA_964524405.1 uncultured Roseivirgaceae bacterium | reverse complement strand
CTTTTCTATTTATACTCAACAAGGTGGTTTTTTGGTCTTACTTTCTTGAGCCAAAGGACTCTACCTACTGCTAGTTCATTTTCAGCTTCACTTATTCTATTCATTTTTTTTATCCTCTCCATTTTAACACCATACTCTTGGCTTACCGACCACAAAGTTTCGTTCGTTTTAACTGTATGATAGTACCGTTTTGCCTTCGCCATTTTTTTCTTTAAGTAATATACTTGGTTGGGTAACACGCTATAATGAGGAAGGATATCATTAAAATTAGCAAACTGAATAGCTGTTATAGCCAATGAGGCTGTAAGTTCATCTATGCTGATTTTAGTATTAGACATTACTGCTGGCAAACCATTAATAGTTAATTTTTTTATGGCTGGCAGGGTGTGGGGCGTTATAATCCCTTTGGGTATATCAATATGGGTTAGTGCAACTAAGCTATCTTGTGGGATGCCACTTGGCAAAGCAAGTACTTTAATGCTACCTGGAATGATAACCACATAGGGTCGATCCGAAGGAATAGTTTTAGTTTTTAACCACTTATTATATTTTTTGAGAGAATCAAGAGGTGTATTGGCTATTTTACTAATCTCTTTTAATGAGCGCCCCTTTCCTTCTGTATAAAGTAATAATGGCGTTGCATTAATTCGAGCCACTTCAATTGCCTGCTCGTAAGCCACTTTATGTGCTAAAAAAGTAAGCACATACCAATAGGTATCTTTGGTTATATGCATTGTTTTAGCTCCACTCTCTATCTTTTTTAGCGCGCGTTGCGCTCCTCCTGCTCCCATTTGGTATGCTTGCAAAGCATGCAACCAGTTATTAAAGAACAAATTATTATGCTGAAAATAGTTGGCGGCTCCTCTACTAGCTGATACAATATTTAATCGCTCGTCAATTTTGGCATCTACCCTTAACCCCATTTCTTCTGCCGTTGCTTTTTTAAACTGCCAATAACCAACCGCATTAGAGCTAGAAACAGCATCAGAAATAAATCCACTTTCTTGAATGGCTAAGTATTTAAAATCATCGGGTAACCCCTGCTCTTCAAAAATTTGCTCTACAATAGGAAAGTAGGAAGCCGCACGATTTACTTGAATCATAAAATGCTTTTGGCTCCTTGTAAGCATCTGTACCTTTTCTTGCATCTCTTTTCGAGCACCTTCCGAAATTTTTAGTTGAATACCAGCAAATTCCATTCTCGAAGGCACTTTGGGCGTTTGGGCAGCTACCTTTAATGCTAATAAGGTAAATAGTAATATTAGTATTCTCATATTTTTCTAATAATCATCAATCCATCTCTAATAGGAAATAAAACATTTTCTACACGAGCATCTTTTTGTACCGTTTTATTAAAATCAAGCAATGCCGAAGTATCTAAATCAGTTTTTTCTATGGGCTGCAATACTTTACCCGACCATAAAACATTATCGGCAATAATAAAGCCTCCATGTTTTAATTTGGGTAAAATAAGGTTATAATAATTCAAATAGTTTGATTTGTCAGCATCAATAAAAATGAGATCAAATGTTTCGTTTAAGTTCGAAATCAGCTCCATAGCATTACCAATTCTAAAATCAATTTGATGATGATATTGGCTCTCAGCAAAATAAAACTTTACCCTTTTTTCTAACTCCTCATTTTTATCAATGGTAATAATTTTTCCCTCATTTTTAAGACCTTCGGCTAAACATAAGGCAGAGTAGCCCGTATAAGTGCCAATTTCTAATATTAATTGGGGTGCAATCATTTTAGACAAAATACTCAATACCCTGCCTTGTAAATGACCAGAGAGCATTCTTGGCTGTAACACTTCCAAGTGTGTTTCTCTACTAATTTTTTGAAGTAAGTCGCTTTCTTTTTGCGAATGCTCCTCCACATAATGAGCCAGTTCGTTGCTAATAAATTCCATTTTCTTTTGGTTTAAACGTGAGTGTGCTTATCCTATCAGTTTGAAAAACTTGATTAGAGACCTCTTGAATTTGTGAAATAGAGACCTCTTCGATTTCCTTAAACACTTCGTCTATAGATTGAATGGAATCTAAATCGAGCAAGCTTTTAGCCATTGCTAACATTAAGCTTGCATAACTTTCTTCTGCCATCGCTAATTGCCCTAGCATTTGCTCTTTTAGCTTATGTAATTGCAAGCTGCCCATAGGCACGTTTTTCATTCGGTCTAATTCTTTAAAAACAGCTCTCTTACTCTTTTTCAAGTTTCTTTCCTCTGTGCCGTAAAAAATGGAAAATAGCCCCGTATCTGAATAGGCTGCATAATGCGCATCTATCCCATAAACATAAGCCATTTTTTCTCTCAATAACATATTAAGTCTCGTATTCATACTTGGGCCACCCAACAAATTAGTAATCATTGCCAACGGCACTCTTCGGTCGTCTTTAATGTTAAATGTAGGAACACCAATGCCCACATGGGCTTGCGAAATGGGTTTTTCTATCACTAGATGCTTCCCCCCTTGAATTACTCCAGACTCTGTTCTTTTTTTATTAAAAGATGCAGGTATCTTACTTAAATATTTATCTGCTAACTTTTTTACTTTGGCCATCGATAAATTACCTACAATAGAAACCACAATTCTCGAAGTATCTACTGTTGTAGCAATAAAATCATCGAAATGAGGTTTGGAAAATGATCTTACCGTTTTTGCATTGCCTAAAATATTATGCCCGAGTGGATGGTTTTCAAAAATTTGATCTTCTAATTCATCTTGAATGGCATCGTCTGGTGTATCATTATACATGGCCATTTCTTCTAAAATAATTTGACGCTCTCGCTCTATCTGCTTTTCTGGAAAAATGGAATGAAAAGTAATATCAGAAAGTATGTCGAACGCTTTTTCAACAAACCTATCTAGCACCGAAGTATAGAAATATACCTTTTCTTTTGTTGTATAAGCATTAAGTTCTCCTCCAACCGAATCAATGCTGTTTAAAATATGATGCGATTTACGATGCGAGGTGCCTTTAAAAGCCATATGCTCCCAAAAATGAGCCACTCCAAATTGCTCAGTCGATTCATCTCTACTACCCACATCTATAGCAATGCCACAGTGTGCAATTTTAGTGGTGGTAACTTGTTTGTAAACCACACGAATACCATTACTTAATGTAAGTACATTAAATTCCTTCATAATTAAGTGCAAAAATATGAGATTTGAAATATGATAAAAGTAAAGTATAAAAATAAAGTAATATCACGAGCTAAATAATTAGTAACTTTGAAATACAGTTATTTAATTGATTTAATATGAAAATCACTTCTTCTAAAGCACCCGATGCCGTTGGTGCTTATCCTCATGCGCGTAAAGTCGGAGATTTGCTTTTCCTATCTGGCGTGGGCCCTCGTAAAAAAGGAAGTAAAGATATACCGGGCGTTTGCTTGGATAAGAAAGGAAATATTGTTTCTTATACTATTGAAGAACAATGCCATTCTGTTTTTAAAAACATAAAATATATTTTAGAAGAAGCTGGTTCTAGTTGGGATAAATTGGTTGATGTTACTGTTTTTTTAACCAATATGAAAGATGACTTTGCCGCCTATAACCGTATTTATGCGGAGTATTTTAAAGATAATCAACCTTGTAGAACCACTGTAGAAATAAGTAAATTGCCAACTCCCATTGCCATTGAATTGAAGTGTATTGCTACTTTATAAGTTGCCTTTTCAGATAAAAATTGCAAATAAATCTTTTATCATTTTAACATTGAAATTACGCATGTAAAACACCTTGCGTAT
>CAZGDC010000220.1:0-3848 GCA_964524405.1 uncultured Roseivirgaceae bacterium | reverse complement strand
CATGGCTTCCTTCGTAACCGTTTCCTAGCTTTCTTCTTTAAAATACAACGTATAGGTATTCATATCTAGCCGTTTATCATAGCCTCGTTCTATATTTTGCCTGTTACCGTGCACATACACATGAAAATTCTTATCGAGCTTAATTACCGATTTAATAAATTTCTTGCTCTGCTTTACAGCCGGTTTCGAAATCTCAAATTCATCATAAGCGGGCACATCATTGGTTTCTTGAAAATTAGTTTTATACGATTGAAATTTTTCTATCATAGAAGGCTCTTGCATTACCTCATTATTAAACTCTTCTATATTAAAAGACTCTTTTTTAGAGAAAAAATCAACAGCTGTATTTACTAAATCAATTTTATCTACCTTATCCGACTCGGGGAAAGCTTCTTCTGCAAATTCTTTACAGAGTGAAATATAATTTTTAGTATGATAATAACTGTCTTCGTTTGGTTTAATATTTAAAAATTGTGATACCCAATATTGGGCTTCATTGGATTTATTTGTGTTATCAATAATGGCTACTCGGTAACCCGAATCCTTTTCTGTATTAAAAATTAAGCACCCCTTATCTAATTTATTAATGTTTATGCCAGCTTCCCCTTCTACCACAAAACCTCCTTCTTTAGGATATACTTTTAAGTAGGTATCTTTATTTTCAGATTTAAAAATGCCAAGTACTTCAACTACTTCACCATTAATAACGCACTCATTAAAATAGGAAATATAAAGCTCGCCTGCTTTTATATTGGGGTGAGAAGATGACTCATAGAGGTGCTTAGCAATATTTATAGATTGAAGAAATGTACTATCAGGGTTATCAAATACCGCAGATGCATAATGATAAATTTCATTTAGATTCAGATCAGATTCGTGATGAAATGTATATAGCTCTTGTGCTTTAAATGGTTTAAGAAAGTACGATTTTAGCAAATTAGTAATCTCTTCATCAATGCTCATTAACTCCTTTGAAAGATTCATTCCTTCTTCATCTGCTGCATTACCAATAAAATGAATGGCAAGGCGTGCTAGCTCAGCTTCTTTAAAATTAAGCATTTTAAATCTTGTCTTCTTATATAACTATTTAGATTTAGCAAGGGCCTTTTGAACACGTTTTGCCAATTTAACATCTTCGAAAACAAGTGTAACATCCGATACTGGATCCATAAAAACTTGTACATATTTTTTATTGCCTTGCCACTCTACTTGTCTAAATTCATCAAAAACCTCTTCTTTAGATGCTCCAAATTTATCTGCATACCTATCAAGTAAATAATTGTATGTTTCTATTAATAATGCTTTATTTCTAAAAGTCCATTGTACTTTAAACAGCGTACCCTCATAAAATTGCATGGTAATATTCGAAGCTTCGTACTTCCCAAATTTTCTATAATCACTTCCTAAATAAGACGCATCTCTAATGCCTAATCGAATTTTTCTTTTAAGGGTGTATTGTAAACTTGGGGCTTCTTGGTAAGCAGGCTCACCTCCAGTAATTAAAAATAAATCGTCTCCAAAGCTAGACTGGGCAACCCCTAGAACAATACCATTTAATTCGGTTACTTTATCAACAGATTGAGCAAAACCGTTTACACTTTGGTAACCGATTAATGCTATAATTAAATATTTTTTCATTTTCTTAAAATTATGGCAATAGATCTAACAACTATCAAAAATACAATAGGAATGAACCCTTCGTTTAAATCTTGTGGAAAAAGATTCCAAAACAATACAATTAATATTAAAAATGGAACAAGAAAAGCTAAGTACCAATTAACCCATCGTTTTATTTTTTTGCGTAGCAAAGCAAACGCTATAATTAAATGAGTGGGTAAAGCCCATAGCATATTAAAATTATTGGCTGCAGCACTATGGTCGGTAACTGCCCACAATAAAAACAGAAGCAACCCAATAAGGCCAATAAAAAGGAATAGAACAAAATCAAATAATCTGAATTTCCAACCTTTTGTAAGTTGAAGAATAAACATGAATACCCCTATAAAAAGTAGTATGCTAAAAGCCACGATTGGTGTAAACCAAGGTATTGTAAAATCCATAGGCCTTGAAGCGAGAATTATTTTTTCACTTTTAACGGATAAAACCCTATTACCATCCTTTATAATTTCAGCTGCCGCAAACCCTTCATACAAATAATTGGGTAAATACATGTATTCATAATCTGAAGCCACTTTATCTATTGGCAAGCCTAAACATAAATCTATCCCCAGTTTTCCCCAAGGAAACTCCTCTGCAATGTAATCATCTTGTAGGCTCCTAAGTGTTTTGCCTGGTGTTAACGTATAATTTTCTGGTATTTTAAATGCATCGCCTAGTACCTCAATAAATACATCTCTTATTTTAGTAGCACAATTATTATAATAATAATCGTAGTAATACATCTTATTTTTTGGTTTTGCATTATTTTCTAAATAATCAAAAACAGCTTGTTTTTGAGCACTCGATAAATCTAAATACTGTGCTTTAATTTCTCGATTAAAATAAGCATAATATCTTTTAAACCTCTGCCAATTACTTACTGATAAGCCATAAAGCAAATAACCTCTAGCAAAATTAAGGTAGAAGTAAGGTTGATTATAATAATAGGTACCAAAATTATAGACCTTATCAAGCCCTGTTTTAGGGTCTTGAATGCGAATGGCAGAATGACCAAAAGCGGCAAATAATTCTTCACGACCCGGTGCCACGGTTAAAATAGAAATGCTCGCCTCAGAACTTAGTTCTTGGGCAAAAGAGTTCATATTTATTGCTATTAAAAGCCATAAAATCGTTAGTTTCATCTTCATATTCAAATCTCTATAATATAAACTCAAAAAGCAATTGATTTTTTGCTAGCTTGCCCATTAAATGCTAACACCGCAATTTACCGATAGTTTTAATTGGCTAAGAAAATTAACATTTTCGAGGCTTCAAAACCTCTTGTTAATTACAAGTAGTTATTACTTTTCGTTATGGTTAAAAAAGCCATTGGTTTGGGGTAAGCCTGTTAGTATTTCTATTGAGCCCACTACAAGTTGCAATTTACGCTGCCCAGAATGCCCTAGTGGGCTTCGTTCGTTTAGCAGGCCAACCGGTATGCTAGAAGAGGATTTGTTTAAAAAAATAATAAATCAGGCACATAAAACGGCCTCCTACCTCTTGTTGTATTTTCAAGGCGAGCCTTATTTACACCCTAAATTTACAGAGCTAATTAAATATGCTTCTCGCAAAGGACTATATACAGCAACCAGTACTAATGCACATTACTTAACGGATGATAATGCTCGTAAAACAATTGAATCTGGCTTAGATCGGTTAATCATTTCTATTGATGGCACCACACAAGAAACATATAAGAGCTACCGTGTGGGGGGAAATTTGGAAAAGGTAAAACAAGGCACTCGTACTATAATTGCGTGGAAGAAAAAACTAAAATCAAATACACCTTATATTGTTTTTCAGTTTTTAGTTGTAAAACCAAATGAGCATCAAATAGAAGATATAAAAGCGTTAGGAAAAGAATTAGGTGTAGATAAAGTGGCTTTTAAAACAGCTCAACTTTATGATTACAAAAATGGCAATCCTTTAATGCCTACTATCGAAAAATACAGCCGTTATAAACAATTGCCTAATGGCACGTTTAAATTTAAAAACAAGCTCCAAAACCAATGTTGGAAAATGTGGCACAGTACCGTTATTACTTGGGATGGCACGGTTGTGCCATGCTGTTTTGATAAAGATGCCGACCACAAACAGGGCACTCTTAATGAACAAAAACTAGAAGATGTATGGGAGAGTAATTCTTATAATAAATTTAGAAAGCACTTATTAACCAACCGTAAAAGCAT
>CAZGDC010000219.1:0-3851 GCA_964524405.1 uncultured Roseivirgaceae bacterium | reverse complement strand
TAGAAAAATTTAAAAAGCTACCCAATGCAGTAGTTACATCTGGCACCTTTGATGGTGTTCATATTGGGCATCAAAAAATTCTGAGCCGACTTAAAAAAATTGCAGAAACTACTAAAGGTGAAACCGTACTTATTACCTATTGGCCTCATCCCCGGCTCGTATTGGGAAGTAATACATCCATAAAACTCATTACTGCGTTTGAGGAAAAAATTAAATTATTAAGAAGGTTTGGGCTTCACCACCTAATAATTATTGAGTTTACAAAAGAATTTGCTAAAACCACCTCTACAGATTTTATAAAAAATATTTTAGTTGATAAAATTGGTACCAAAACATTAGTGATAGGCTACGATCATCGATTTGGGCATAACAGGGAAGGGAGTTTCGAGGCATTGTCTGCCAATTCAGGAGCATACGGTTTTACCGTGGAAGAAATACCTCAGCAAGAAATTGAACACATTGCTGTTAGTTCTACTAAAATTCGCAAACACCTATCTCAAGGAGAAATTCATAGTAGCAATAAATATTTAGGCTACCCTTATTGCTTACATGGCAAAGTAGTAAAAGGCAACCAATTAGGCAGAAAATTAGGCTACCCAACGGCCAATATAAAAGTAAACTCAGAGCTCAAGCTTATACCATCAGCAGGTAGTTATGCCGTTAAAATAGCATTAGAAGACCAACTGTACGATGGAATGCTTAATATAGGCATACGCCCCACGGTTAATAGTGGAACTCAAGCGACCATTATTGAAGTACATATTTTCCACTTTAATAAAGATATTTATGGGGATGATATTACTATTAAATTTTTCAAACTAATCCGTAAAGAAGAGAAATTTGATACGCTAGAAAAATTGAAAAAACAACTAGCAATGGACGAGCAAAAAACAGTCGAAATATTAGCTGCTTCAACTATTAAATTAGACTAATATGTCTGTATCAACTCCCCTTTGGCAGCCAACAGAGGCAATTAAATCAACCAGTAATCTTACTGGCTTTATGGAGTGGCTAAGTGCTGAAAATATTGTTAGCACAACCCATTACCAAGAATTGTGGCAATGGTCGGTGGATAATATAGAGGATTTTTGGCGAGCCACATGGAACTACTTTAACATTATTTCAGACGCCAAACCAAGCCAAGTATTATCATCGCATAACATGCCACAAGTGGAGTGGTTTAAAGGTACAACTGTTAATTATGCAGAGCATATCTTTAGAAATAAAACAAGCAAATACCCAGCACTTATCTTTAAAAATGAAACAGATACGATTACTGAAACAAGCTGGATTCAATTGGAACAACAAGTAGCTTCGTTAAAAAAACATTTAGAATCAATAGGGGTTAGCAAAGGAGATCGAATCGCAGCTTACCTTCCCAATATTCCAGAAGCTACAATCGCCTTTTTGGCTACAAATGCTATAGGAGCCATTTGGTCAAGCACCTCCCCAGATTTTGGCATTAGCTCCGTGGTAGATCGCTTTGCCCAAATCGAGCCCAGCGTATTTATTACAGTAGATGGCTATCGCTACGGAGGAAAACCATTTAATAAAATAACAGAAGTAGATCAAATCATAGAACAACTTCCTTCGGTAAAAGAAGTTATACTAATACCTTACCTTAATAATAAAAGTAAATTAGCACGCCCTAGTACAATTTGGCAAAAAACGGTAGCAGATAAAAACAGTAACTTAACGTTTAATCGAGTAGCCTTTAACGACCCCATTTGGGTATTATATTCATCGGGCACCACAGGAAAACCAAAGCCCATTACCCATAGTGTTGGAGGTGTTCTTTTAGAGCACTTAAAATATTTAACCTTCCATAACGATGTAAAACCTGGAGAACGATGTTTTTGGTACACCACCACAGGGTGGATGATGTGGAATTATATTCATGCATCATTATTATGCGGAGCTAGCATTGTATTATACGATGGCAGCCCTGCTTACCCCACAATAGATAGCATGTGGCAATTTATTGAAGAAGCAAAAATAACACACTTTGGCACCAGTGCAGGTTTTGTTTCTGCCAGTATAGGAGCAAATATTTCACCTAGAAAAACGCATGATTTAAACTCGCTTCGGTCGATTGGGTCAACAGGGTCGCCCCTTTCACCAGAAAGTTTTGATTGGATATACCAAGAAGTAAAACCAGATGTATGGCTTACCTCCATTAGCGGTGGTACCGATGTTTGTAGTGCCTTTGTAGGAGGCAATCCTTTATTGCCTGTTTACTCAGGAGAAATTCAATGCCGAGCACTAGGGTGTAAATTAGAAGCCTTTAATGAAGAAGGCCAATCGGTATGGAATAAAATGGGCGAAATGGTTATTACGAAACCAATGCCCTCTATGCCCATCTATTTTTGGGGCGATACAGATTTTAAAAAATACACAGAAAGCTATTTCAACATGTTTCCAGGTATATGGAGGCATGGCGATTGGACAAAAATTACCGAAAGAAACTCTATTATTATTTATGGCAGGTCAGATGCCACATTAAATAGAGGAGGTATTAGAATTGGAACAAGTGAAATTTATAGAGCCGTTGAAGGACTTGATTTTATTGAAGATAGCTTGGTTATCTACCTCGATAAGGATAAACAAGACTACATGCCGCTATTTGTTGTTCTAAAAAAAGGAGTTGAGTTAACAGATGAGCTAATAAAAACAATTGCAGCAACCATTCGAACAGCTTGCACTCCCCGGCACGTGCCTGATGATATAATACAAATAGCAGAAGTGCCTTACACCATTAGTGGTAAAAAAATGGAAACGCCCATAAAAAATATATTACTAGGTCAGCCTGTAGAAAAAGTAATTAGTAAAGATGCTATGCGAAACCCAGAGGCGATTGCATTCTTTGTTACCCTTGCCACTAAGAAAAAAAGACATTAAGAACCACGAAAAAAATGAAGTATTTTGAACCTATTCCAGAAGAACTTGAAGTCATTGGAAAGAAAATAGTGGATTCAGCCTATACTGTGCATAAAACTCTCGGACCAGGTTTACTTGAAAAAGTTTATGAAGTATGCTTCTGTCATGAGTTAAATAAAAGAGGTCTGAGCTATGAGAGGCAAGTTACGGTCAAAATTATTTATGACGGTATTGAATTTAAAGAAGGACTAAGGTTAGATGTACTTGTTGAAAACAGTATAATTTGTGAATTAAAAGCCGTAGAATTAGTTAACCCTGTATGGGAAGCTCAAATTTTAAGTCATCTTAAATTAACAGAGAGCAGATTGGGCTACCTAATAAATTTCAACGTTCCTTTGATAAAAAATGGGATAAGAAGATTTGTAAATTAAATGGCCACCAAGGCTGAAAAGACATTAATAAACATAATTAAAAAATGCCATCGCGAAACTAAACCATATAACCACTAAGCAACATATATACTTAGTGCGACTTTGTGCCTTAGAGTCTTCGTGGCTACTTTCATATGAAAAAATCAGAAATAAACTTTAAAATACAATTAGACGAAAATAACGTTCCAGAAACGATTCAATGGGATGCAACAGACAAACCAGGGAAAACGGATCATACTAAAGCCATTACGATTGGCATTTGGGATGATGTAGAAAAGAATACCCTTCGCCTAGATTTGTGGACGAAAGAAATGCCCGTTGATGAGATGAAAATGTTTTATATAGATGCACTAAGCGGCATGGCACAAAGTATTTTATCTGCTACAGGCGATGAAAAAATGGCCAATAGTATTACCGAACTTTGCACGATATTAGGCAAAGAAGTTAAAAATGGGGTTAAAGGAAATTAGTATAATACCATTTTAATTTTGAGATGTCGCAATAATTAGATTGAACTATTTTTTACAATATTGAGGCAAAATA
>CAZGDC010000218.1:0-3857 GCA_964524405.1 uncultured Roseivirgaceae bacterium | reverse complement strand
TAGGGTTGATCGGTTTAAAATATCAAACACCTCTTGAAAACCTTGCGCTCCTCCAAAATAGGGGTCCGGCACATCGGAGCTAATATTTATAGAATCAAAATCTCTAAGCTTATATATATGCGTATGCCCAATGCTATTTAGCTCTTTAATATCATATAGGTTGCTATCATCCATTGCCAAAATGTAATCAAAATCTACAAAATCTTGGCTACTTAGTTGGCGCCCTTTATGTGTATAATCAAGGCCATTTTCTAAAGCATTAGCAACACTGCGTGTATCAGGCTGGGCTCCAATATGGTAGGCTGCCGTGCCACAAGAATTACATTCAACTTTATTACTTAGGTTTTTTTCTTCAATATGCTTCTTAAACAAAGCTTCTGCTAATGGAGATCTGCAAATATTGCCTAAGCATACAAATAGTACTTTTTTCATATTAGAGGTTACCAATTTAGTTTAATTCATATATAGGTATGAAAATAGAGATATTTTCAAGCTTGTTTATCATTGCAGTTGAAAAACCTTCGCTCGATAGCCTTCGAGACGGAGGTTTTTTTTATTTTAGAGCAAAATATTAACATGGAATTTATAAAAGTAACGCACAACTATACGAAGTATATTGCACTAATAGAGCTAAACCGACCTAAAGAATTAAATGCATTGAACTTGCAATTAATGCAAGAATTAAGAGATACTTTAAAAGAGCTAGACGGAGATAATTCGGTAAGGGTAATTGTAATTACAGGCAATGAACGTGCATTTGCAGCGGGTGCTGATATTAAACAAATGGCGAATAAAACAGCGGTAGATATGCTTATCGTAGATCAATTTAGCACTTGGGATCAAATTCGTAAAACACGTAAACCACTTATTGCTGCAGTTTCTGGTTTTGCTTTGGGTGGAGGTTGCGAATTGGCCATGACCTGTGATATGATTATAGCCTCAGAAACCGCCAAATTTGGACAACCCGAAATAAAAATTGGCGTAATGCCCGGGGCAGGAGGCACTCAAAGATTAACTAGAGCTATTGGTAAAGCTCGAGCAATGGAGTTGGTACTAACCGGCAAATTTATTGATGCAGCCGAAGCATTAGACTTTGGGCTGATTAATAAAGTAGTACCCGTAGAAGTATATTTGGCTGAAGCTATGAATCTAGCAAAGGAGATTGCTCAAATGTCGCCAATTGCTGCAATGCTAGCGAAAGAAGCTGTAAATAGATCGTTTGAGACCCATTTAGATGAAGGTCTGCATTTTGAGCGCAAAAATTTCTACCTCACATTCTCATCCGAAGATCAAAAAGAAGGCATGCAAGCTTTTATAGAAAAGAGAAAACCTGAATATAAAGGGAAGTAATATGGTATAAACCATCATTCCTGTGTAAACGAGAACCCCTTTGCTCTTATCAATGCATTTTATCAGATTGCTGCCTTTGCAGAAATGACTTGGAAATGGTTTATCTAAAACTAAAGCCAATACCTACATTTAAGGTATTATATTCTTGAAAGGTATAGGCACCGTGTAAGGTGAGTATAGCCAGCTTTAACCGCACCCCTGCTGTGGCTCTAAATCCGCCAGAACTTGCATTTAATGCTACTGGGTCTGTAATAATTTCTGTTAATTGGTTTCCATCAGCATCCGTAGCTCCAGGTATTTTAATTTCATAATCTCCATTTACGTTAAGGTTCGTTTTAAAACTATCGTAACCAAGCCCTATAAACCCTGTAAATACTGAAAACGTAGCAGAACCAACTACTTCATAGGTAATGGTATTTACACCAAAATTTGCTTCTTGATTTGCTCCATTTACTTGGCCTGGTTCTAATGTGTATGTTAAATCAATATTTGTAAATCCAACAAAACCAGAAACATCTAAAAACTTAATATTTTTCATTACTGGTATCCACTGTGATACACTATGCATTACACCCAAGCCAAAATATTTATATTGTAAATTGCCCGTTTGCTCTATGGTTGGCACCCATCGCACCTTAATCTCCGTTTTTTTAAATATTCCTACACCTAGTTGAATGATTGGCGAAGGAACTGCTATGGCATCAACAGGCAACTCTTCTCTAATTCCATCTAAAATGGGAGATTGTACATATAATGAGCTTAATGTCGGATCAGGGTCATCCTTAGAAAGATAGGCTCTTACTTCATTTGTAGTTGCACCACCCATAATGGTTGGAAAATCATCCGTCATACTAGGGTCGCCTGTTACATCAAGCACTTGATAGTTTTCAGGAATAAACCGAAAGCTTTGATCGCTTACTGGCACAAAAGCCGCATTTGCGCTTATTGTTAAATCAAACCCAAACGATTTATGAGGTCTAGCTGTATTATACCAACCATTATTAAAACCATGACCAATGCCTTTAAGTAGTGGGTTCATGTAGTTACCCATGTACTGATTCAAGTCGCTCGTTAAACCAACAACATAATTATTTACCAGTTCTGGTGGTATATCTTGAGCTTGTGAGAGCCTTGGAATACCTAATAAAAGCGTGATTCCGATAATTTTAAATGCAGAAATTTTCATAATTGTTAATATTATAATGCCAATGTAGTAAAAATACCCGAACCTTACCATTAGTAACCATAGAAATAAAAATATAATTAAATAATTAAATTGCCCTTAACTTATTATATTTGTATTAATAATAATTATTAGTTAATAATACTTATTAATGAAAGAAAAAAACCTGCTTATACAAGCCAATTTAAAAGCTACTCATCAACGAGAAGTTATACTAGGCATTGCATTAGGTTGCAAAAATCATCCTTCAACAGAACAGATATATGAGTTAACCCAAAAACAGGTGCCAAGTATTTCTTTAGCTACTGTTTATAAAACATTAGAAACGTTTGCCGATAAAGGATTAATTTTCAAAACATTAACTTTAGAAGGGCAAACACGATATGACCCAAATTTAGAACCTCATGGTCATATTTATAGTTCTAACTCAAACGAAATAATTGACTATTCAGATGAAGAATTAAATACGATAATCAGTACATTTTTTAAGCGAAAAAAGGTCAAAAATTTTCATATCAAAAAAATCAGTCTCAATATTATAGGAGAAAAAATAGATATCAAAAAAATAATTGAAATTAAATAAAAGTTAAACTATCAATAAATAATAAATTATGTCACTAGTAGGAAAAAAAGCCCCAAATTTTAATGCGCCAGCCGTTTTAAAAGGTTACGAAATTGTTGACTCATTTTCTTTGGAGCAGTTTATAGGCAAGAAGGAAGTACTATTATTCTTTTATCCAAAAGATTTTACGTTTGTATGTCCCACAGAAATTCTTGCGTTTCAAGAAAAATTAGATGCGTTTGAAAAAAGAGGTGTAGCAGTAATTGGTTGTTCTGTAGATACGGCAGAAGTACATTTAGCTTGGTTAACCACTCCTAAAAACAAAGGAGGAATCGAAGGCGTTACATACCCTTTGGTTGCCGATGGCACTAAAACCATTGCGCACAATTATGGCGTATTGGCTGGCGATTGGGCATATAACGAGGAGGAGCAATTGGTTTTTGAAGGTGGCCCTGGTGTTGCTTTTAGAGGAACTTTCTTTATTGATAAAGAAGGAATAGTAAGACACGAAAACATAAACGATTTACCCTTAGGAAGAAATATTGATGAATCGTTAAGAATTATTGATGCCTGGCACCACAACCAAGAACATGGCGAAGTTTGCCCTGCAAATTGGGAAGAAGGGAAAGATGCAATGGCTGCTACCCCAGATGGTGTAGCTGATTACCTATCGAAACATTAAAAGATTATACGTGTTAATAAAGAGGTTAGGCACTGTTAAAGAATAAATGCTTCGAATTTGACGCAGAAATTTTGTTTGTA
>CAZGDC010000217.1:2056-3894 GCA_964524405.1 uncultured Roseivirgaceae bacterium | reverse complement strand
AACTTAACACTAGTTTCATACATCTATTATTTATATAGTTCGCATAATACTAGTTTTAGCCTTAATTGGGTTAATTTTGATTTATTTTTAATAAACTGGTTTACCTCGCATTATGAAACCACTAATTACGGCTTTTGCACTTCTATTTTTTACATTTTTATCATCTTGTACCCAAAACAGCATTGTGCTTGATGAGGCAATAGTAGAAGTAGAATTTATACATCTAAATAATGGGGATAATCTCGTATTAGATAAGGTTAAATACACGAATGCAGTAGGACAGGATTATAGCATCAAAACAGTTAAGTATTTTATTTCAAAAATTACATTTTATAATGCAAACGGTAATGATTATATAAGTTCTGATATACATTTTGTAGATATAAGAGAAATTGAAACACTCTCATTCAAACTTTCTAGCAAAATTCCTTACGGCAACTATACAGGCCTATCGTTTGTGTATGGCTTACTACCCGAAGATAACATCACAGGTAGTTTAGGGTTAGCATTAGATCGTTTAATGGAATGGCCCGTACCAATGGGCGGTGGTTACCATTATTTAAAATTAGAAGGGAGTTATAAAGGTAGTACAGGTTCTAATTTTTTTAATTTCCATGCTGGTTCATTGGATGGCAAGGATTACTCCATCCCCATTAACTTTTCAGTAAACAATTTATTAGTTAAAGACAAAGAACTGAAACTTAATTTAATTATGAACATTGATAATTGGTTTAAAAACCCAATCAACTGGGATTTTGAATATTGGGGTTCTGGCATTATGGGCAATCCTGAAGCACAAGCAACCGTACAAAAAAATGGTACAGATGTATTTTCCATCACTTTTCCAAAAGAATTAAATTGAAAATATCATACCTATTTATAGGGTCTATCGTTTATTTTTTAGGTTGTAAAAGTCCAGAAGCACCTGTATTCCGACCAACCCCTTATAATTTAGTTATTCCAGAAGGCTTTCCAGCAATGTCAATTCCAGATGATAACCTTTTAACAGTAGAAGGTATTGCACTCGGAAAAAAGCTTTATTACGATAATATTCTTGACAAAAACCAAGCACAAGCCTGTGCCACCTGCCATTTACAAGAGCAATCATTTTCGTCTAAACCAGCGGCATTACCACTAATAAATTTAGGATGGAGCCGAAACTGGTTATGGGATGGGCGCGTACAAGGATCATTAGAAGACATTATGGCCTTTGAAGTAGAAGAATTTTTTGAGACTAATCTCGATAACCTCAACAATCATTCGGAGTACCCTCCCCTATTTAAACAAGTATTTAATGTAACTAAAATTGAATATATACACATAGAAAAAGCACTTGCTCAATTTTTAAGAACCGTAAATTCTGGCAATTCCAAGTTTGATCAAGTACTACGAGGAGAAGCTGCTTTTACAAATAATGAACATATTGGATTTGAACTGTTTTTTAATGAAAAAGGAGATTGTTTCCATTGCCACGCTACTACTTTTTTTAGCGACAATCAAATGCATAATAATGCACTTGATGCCAACCCATCACCCGGCTATTTTATAGTTACAGGAGACTCTCTTGATTATGGAAAATTCAAATCGCCTACCTTAAGAAACATAGAATACACTGCGCCCTATATGCACGATGGGCGATTTGCTACCTTAGAAGATGTTATCAATTTTTATAGTACGGGGCTACAACACTCCCCAACCGTTGACCCACTGATGAAACAATTAAACAATGGCGGCATCCAGCTTACCCCAGAAGAAAAAGCGGCATTATTGGCATTTTTAAAAACACTCTCAGATGAAGCGTTTATTAATAACCCTGACTTTAAAAATAATTAATACCA
>CAZGDC010000217.1:0-1956 GCA_964524405.1 uncultured Roseivirgaceae bacterium | reverse complement strand
AAATAAATTATTTTAGGTAATATTTTCATTTTTATATATTCGATAATGCTGATTATCAGCTAATTAATAAAAGTGCGACTATCGCAAAAAGCCTCGAAAGCTTTCGGGATTAATTTTATGTGTTTTCGAAATGAGCTCAATCATTATAATTTAAAAGTAACTATTGAGAGGTTTAATTTAATTATAGTACCTTTGGTTCAATTAATAACTAATAATTGATAATAATGAATAACGGAACAGTAAAATTCTTCAATAACGCAAAAGGATTTGGATTCATCACACCAGATGACGGCAGTAAAGATGTATTTGTACACAAAAATGATTTGGACATTGACATTACTGAAGGCGACAAAGTAACTTACGAAATAGAAGAGAGCCCAAAAGGACTTAATGCGGTTAACATAGGCATGGCTTAGTTACCACTATACCTTTAACTAAAAGCTTGCCATTTATGGCAAGCTTTTTTTTATGATTAAATTTTATTGGGTTAAGAGATTCTTCAAGGTGTGTTAAATTATTTTACAATATTCCTTGCTTCTTCATCTTAGCAAAATACTTTTTTGTTTCTTTCATTACCTTAGGCGAAAGCCA
Source organism: uncultured Roseivirgaceae bacterium (assembly GCA_964524405.1). Taxonomy (GTDB): domain Bacteria; phylum Bacteroidota; class Bacteroidia; order Cytophagales; family Cyclobacteriaceae; genus JAKISE01. Next base: position 1,365 of record CAZGDC010000217.1, on the reverse strand, counting down.
AAGTGCCGAAATCATTGTAGGAATTGCCATCATTGCATAAAATGAATCGATAACATTAATAATAAAATCAAGAGATGCAACCGCACCAAGAATAATACTTAATACATAAACTATTTTATAAAAATGAGCCCTTTTGGTTCCAATCAAAAAAGCGAGGCTCTTTTCTCCATAATAAGATAAAGAAAATAATGAGGTAACCGAAAAGATAAGTACGGCAATAAAAAGCAAATAACTACCTACATAAGGTATTGCCTTATTAAAAGCATGTACCGTAACCGTAATTCCATCAATGCCTTTTTCTTGCCACGTTCCCGTAACTAAAATGGCCAATGCTGTTAAGGTGCAAACCAATAACGTATCAATCGCTGGCCCTAACATACCTACAAGACCTTCTCTTACAGGCTCATCCGTTTTTGCCTGCGCTTGCACCATGGGTGCCGTGCCAATACCAGCTTCATTAGAAAATGCAGCCCGTTTAGCACCTATAATAATAATGCTACCGACCGCACCACCCAATACCGATTCGGCTGAAAACGCATCGGTAAAAATTAATGCTAACGACTCTGGAACCACCTCAATATTTACAATAATGATATACAGTACCGAGAAAAAATATACCACCACCATAATAGGCACTAATTTACCTGCAATTTTTGCAATCCGTTTAATACCTCCAAAAATTACAAATGTAACAACTATCATTAATATTATTCCTATAATCCATTGAGAGGTAATGCCTTGATCTAAATCATTGGGTATCAAAATAACATCGCGAATAACTTTTGTTAGTTGATTGGCTTGAAAAATGGGCAAAACACCTACCATGGCAGTTAATGCAAAAAAGACACCCAATGGTCTCCATTTTTTGCCCATCCCTTCTTGTATAACATACATTGGGCCACCTTGCATCGCCCCTGAATCATCACGCCCACGAAACATAACCGCTAATGTTATGGTAAAATATTTAGTTACCATACCTATAATAGCACTCACCCACATCCAAAAAATGGCACCAGGCCCTCCCATCGTAATGGCCACAGCAACACCCGATACATTGCCCATACCTACCGTAGCCGCAAGTGCTGTTGAAAGTGCTTCATAATGAGTGATTTCTCCTTCTTCTTCTGGCTTATCGTACTTGCCTCGCAAAATATTAATAGCATGAAAAAAATATCGATAGGGAATAAATCTTGAATAAAACACAAAAAATAAACCTCCGCCCATTAATAATAATAAAAGAGGTGTACCCCATATCCAGCTAGCAAAAGCTAGAACGCCATCATGTATCAGTTGAAAAATACTCTCCATAGATGCGATATTAATGAAAATACCTTATACCCGCATTGATTATAAGAAATGATTAAA
>CAZGDC010000216.1:0-3945 GCA_964524405.1 uncultured Roseivirgaceae bacterium | reverse complement strand
AGTGGAGGAATCTCTGCCCCCTATAATTGTGTACTAACTTGGTTTTCTATTGCCCGATAATAAATTTAGGATGATAATTAAAGAACACACTACTAGCTAAATAAGTTTACAATATCTGATTTTGTAAGCGATTTAAGGATACTATCGTCTGTACTTATAATGTCTTTTACCATTTTCATTTTCCGATTTTGCAGTTCCACTATTTTTTCTTCTACCGTATCTTTACAAATCATTTTATAGGCCATTACTTTTTTAGTTTGCCCTATTCTGTAGCACCTATCTATGGCTTGTGCTTCTACGGCAGGATTCCACCAAGGGTCCACAATATATACATAATCGGCTGAGGTAAGGTTTAGCCCCGTGCCTCCTGCTTTTAGGCTAATTAAAAAAACCCTTACTTTATCATTATGCTGAAAATTATTTACCTTTTCTTGCCTATTTTTAGTTTTTCCATCGAGGTATTCGTAGCCAACATTTTCAGTAACTAATGCTTTTTTAATAAGATCAAGCATTTTTACAAACTGCGAAAAAACGAGTATTTTATGTTGCCCTGTGTTTTCTTTAATATGTGTTGTTAGTTCTTTTATTTTTATAGATTCATTGCCGTAGTCTTCCTTATCAGTTAATAACGCAGGAGAGTTGCAGATTTGCCTTAATTTAAGCAGGCCTTCTAGCACATACATTTTAGACTTATTTAACCCTTCGTCTTCGATTTTTCCTAATAAGTAATTTTTGTATTTATTTTTAAATGTATCATACACATTTCTTTGTGCAGGTTCCAATTCACAATACAGCACCATCTCTGTTTTTTCGGGTAGTTCGGTGGCAACTTGCTCTTTGGTTCTTCGTATTAAAAAGGGTTTAATAAGCTTTTTAAGTTCTTCGGTACGGTTTTCATCTTTGTCTTTTTCTATGGCTTTGGCAAAATAATCTTTAAAAAAAGCAGCAGTTCCTAAAAGACCAGGGTTTACAAACGACATTTGGCTGTATAAATCCATCGTTCCATTTTCTACTGGGGTGCCCGTCATTACCAATCGGTGGCGCGATTGGAGCAGTCTTACGGCTTTATAACGTTTAGAAAGTGGGTTTTTAATAGCTTGAGACTCATCAAGGATGGTGTAATTGAATAGGTATTCTTTTAAGTAATCAATATCTCTAAGAATTAGCCCATACGTAATTAATAGGATGTTATACTTTTTAAAGTCGGTGGTAGATTTATCTCTTTTAGCTCCTGAAATCACCTTCACTTTTAAATTTGGGGCAAATTTTTCGATTTCATTTTGCCAGTTAAATATGAGTGAGGTAGGAACTACTACCAAATTTGGCTCTTTTACTTTTTTATTTTTTTGGTGCTGTAACAAGCATATTACTTGCAAGGTTTTTCCTAGCCCCATATCATCGGCTAGGCAGCCGCCCATATTAAATTCGTTTAAAAAAACAAGCCAATTAAAACCATGGGTTTGATAATCCCTCATTTTTGCAGTAATTCCTCTAGGCAGCTTATTGCTTTTTATGCGGTCAAATTCTGTTAGCTTCGTTTTCTTTTCTTCAATTTCTTTCTTTAATTCTTCATCATCAATTTCATCAAACAGCTCATCAATTAATGAGAAGTGATGTTTGGAGATATTGATTCCATTATCGCTAATTTCGCCATATCTAAAATAGCGTTCCATTTTTTTTAGCCACTCGTCTGGCAAATAACCTAAGCTGCCATCTCCTAATTTTATGTACGACTCTTGTTTTAGTACAGCTTTTTTTAAATAGGATAGAGGAACAGTTTCATCTCCAAAGGATACAGCTATGCTTACATCAAACCAGTCTATTTCTGAACTTACGCCTACTGCAATGTTAGGTTTGTTTACATTATACTTTAGTTTTTTAAAAGTATTATACCCAAATACTTCTATATCATTATTTTTAAAATACTCAAAGGCATCTAAAAACCATCTATTTTCTCCAAATTGATCGAATGATAGATATACCCCATTACTTTGGGTTTGGCTTGCAAATGCAGGATGTGCTTGTGTAATTTCGGTTGCAAACTGCTCTAAGTATTTATTATTTACCGTATAATAAGTAATTACATCTTCTTTTTTTGTGGTATAGCTGCAATTGTCGCCCAGTTCTAATATTTTTTTACCAACAGCAATTACAGGTTTAAAGGCAACAAAATCATTTACTTCTGATACGTATAATCTTTTGGATAGCTTTGATTCACTTAGCTCTTTTTCTACCGTAGTTATGGAGTTAATATCGATGGTTACATGGTATTTTTTTTGAAGTGGAATCAAAAAATTTGAAAGGTAGTTTTCAAGTTCCGATTTTTGAATTCGTTGTACAGAATTGCTAAAAAAAGTTTGAAAAGTAGCCATATAATCTATCGACTTATGGAGGTAGTAAACATGGTCTATTATAGCAAAAAAAGTAGTACTATTTACCCTTTCGCTTGGCAGTTTTATTTGCTCTTCGTTTAGTAATACATAGCATTCAAGCTTATAAAAATGCTCTTCTTCGGTAAGTAAAAACTCAAGGCTGGTTGATTGGTTTAACATTGAAACCAACTCAATATCTTTTTTTGTTAACTTGCTTCTGTAATGGTCATCTTCTATAATGTAAATGTCAATATCTTTGGGTAGTTCAGAAATTAATTTTGACAAAGCATCAAGAGGATAACTGAGCATGCGGTAATTAGAGTCAACATCATCCGAATCGTCATGTTCTTTATAATAGTGAGATTCTAAATTATTAGCAAAAAGAGGAGAAGTTAGTTGGTAAGCTTCGGCAACTTGAGAAAAATGGTTTTTTATATTATTGATTTCGTCTAGGCTATATACTTCAGTAATTCGTGTTGAAAGTTCGCCTGATTTATTAGGTTTTCCTGTTAATAATTTAGCTTCAATTGGAATTTCCCCTGGATTATAATCAAAACTAATTCCTACAGCTAAAATCAAACTGGGTTGTTTTTTTTCTATTGTTTTAGAATGAAGAAAATCTTCTAAGGATGTTTTTCTAATAAGGGTTTCTGAAAAATTTTGCCACTTACTTTTTTCCATTAAAGGCATTAGCCCTTCTATTTTTGGGGTAATAATAAAATTACCTTCTTGGTAAGAAGAAGTGAAAAGTGCTTGATAATCATCTTTTAGCGAGTATCCATATAGCTTTAATTGCTCTTTCCATTGTTGCTCTTTATGCTTACTATTAAAATAGTGCGGAGATATTAGGCTGCTGATAGTTTTTAAAGCAAAGTTTTGATGTTTACATAGTTGCCTGTTAATGGCATTGCAATCGCAAGTAAGCTCTAAACTTTTATTTTTATACGCTACCGTTGTTGTTACGTAAATGTTTTCCCAGTAGCGATCTGTACTGGGCAATGTTAGTTTAATTACATGTTCATTGAGCTCAAGATACTCCTCTTTAAAAGTAGCATAATAATCATAATGTGGCTTAGAGTGAGCAGCAATTGTAGCGGCATCAATTTTATCAAAAGGTTTAATAATGTAAGGAGCAATTTTGCTGTATTTTACCGTTTTATTTTTTGGAACATTTTCAATTACTTGCTTATTTACTTGCTTATCTAATAGCATTAAAACAGCTACTTCGTGTTTGCAAAGGCCATTCCAATCATACGGGCAATTGCAACTACTATTAATACGAGTTGAAGTATAATTTCTTATTTCTACATCGTATAAATCGCCTTCGCTGCCAAACACCTCTGATTTTACAGAGTTATTAGTGGCATGTATTTTCAGTTGGTTTATTTCTATTTGATTTACACGGGCTCTAACAGCACTGCTACTGCGGGATTCTACGTATTGTTTTATAATTGATTTTTTAGCCAAGTGTTTATAAGTTTTATTGGTTAAGAAAATCAACAATTTTCTTAACCAATATTAATAAATTAGTTCGCTAAACTAGAGCAAGTAATTATTAAAAATCTTTTTTAGC
>CAZGDC010000215.1:0-3967 GCA_964524405.1 uncultured Roseivirgaceae bacterium | reverse complement strand
CCTGTATAATTCATACTAATATCGCCAAAGAACCCAATGGCAGAATTGGGGTTTTCAATGTTTATGTTTAGTCGATTGGAGTTAAATCCAACACCAAAAGCCACATGGTCAAATGTTTTATGCTCTAAGGCCACATTTAAGTCTAAGAGGCTACCTGTAAAACTACCCACTGATAGGTACAAAACTTCAACGCTTTGATTTAAGTAAAGTTTTTCGGTTATTTTAAAATCAGAGCGTAACCCTAATAATGGTAGAGGTGCTGTAAACTGTGTTTTTTGTTCATTAAAATTAAGTGCTTTAACGGTAAGATTAGTGGGCATTATAAAAAACCCAAATGAAGCACCAAGTGAAATTCTATCGTCTTGAAAAAAGGAATAGTCGTACTTAGTTCGAATAATAGTTAAATTAAAGGAACTATTTACTTCGGTGCCTATTGGAAAAACCCTATCGCCAAACTCTAATTCCTTTTCTAATACTTTTTTAGAGTTTCGAAAAACTCCAAAATATCCAACGCTAGCCGAATGCGTTAACTTTTTGCCAAACCTGTACGTAACATTACCCCTAAAAGCAATATGGGTAGATTCAAGCCCCAAGACATCTTCAATATCAATGACCACCCCAAGCCCTAGTTGCTCGCTGGCAAAAGTTATTCCGCTATTATAATTAGCTAGAAATCCTCCAAAATTTACCGAAAAACGATTCCAAGAATCTTTTTTTATTTTAATACTATCAGCTTGACCGAAAGTTATATTGGGCATTAGTATTAATGCCAACCAAATGGTAGTTATTAGTAATTTTGTTTTCATAAAAAAATTTCATTTAAAACGATGACCAATAGTACAACCAAATTACAACAGAGTTACTACCTGCTCAAAAAAACGGGCATCAATCTCATCTAATTCATGTAAGATGTTGCTATCTACATCTAACACAAATTGTACGTTCCCATTTTTAATACGAGGTATTACAATTTCAGATTTTGAATCGCTACTGCAAGCAATATGGCCAGGAAAGGCATGTACATCGGGTATAATTTGTGTTTTTTTAGTTGCCCAAGCAGTGCCACAAACGCCTTTTCCTTTTTTAATTCGGGTACAAGCAATGGGTCCCTGAAAAGGGCCTAACACCAACTCTTGTTCTTTAACTAAATAAAAACCCACCCATAAGTAGTTGGTGGCTGTATAAATGGCAGCGGTTACATTAGCCATATTGGCAATCAAATCAGATTCTCCATAAATTAAAGCCTCAATTTGGGGAAGTAACTCTTTATATTTCGCCTCTTTAGTTAAGTGGTGCGATATGTTTAATGCTTCTGCCAATGTTTTTTGGTTTTTGAGTTAAAATAGTAGTTGAGTTTATCGTGCCCAATTTCTTCTGTAAAGCAAACTTCCTCATTAATAATAGAAGCATTTATGCCTTCTCCAAATTTTTGGTTGGAGGTAAAAATCTTTGCCTCATCCCACATCCCTAACTTAATAAAGGTATTCAGTAGTTGGCTTCCTCCTTCAATAATTAGGGAACCAATTTCTCTTTTATATAAATCAGATACTACTTGTGGCACAAAATCGTCTTTATCCACCTTAATAAATTCTGCCTTTTTTAGCACCTTACTTTCTTTACAATTATATACTAAGGTTTTTACTTCCCCATTAAACAAATTTAGGGTTGTGTTTAGTTCAAGGTTTCTATCAAAAACAACACGTATTGGGCTAGAGCCGCTCCAATCGCGCACGGTTAAAGATGGATTATCATAAAAGGCCGTGTTTTTACCCACTAAAATAGCGTCTTCTTCTGCCCGCCATTGGTGTACTAGCTGGCGCGAAAATTCATTACTTATCCATTTGGAGTCATAATTTTTACGAGCAATAAACCCATCGCTAGTTTGCGCCCATTTAAGAATAATAAAAGGGCGATTCAATTTTTGATTGATAAAAAATCGCTTATTTAATTCGATTGATTCATTTTCAAGCACACCATAATCAACCTGAACGCCTGCCTTTTTTAGTGCTTTTATGCCATTACCCGAAACGTTAGGGTTGGGGTCTAAGGCTGCCACCACTACTCTTTTTACGTTATGAGCAATTAAAAAAGTAGAACAAGCAGGTGTTTTTCCATGAAATGAACAAGGTTCTAACGTAACATAAACGGTGGCTTTATTAAGCAGTTCTTTATTATCAACAGCGTTTATCGCATGTACTTCGGCATGCGCTTCTCCATATTTTTGATGCCAGCCTTCTCCAATAATTATATTATTATGCACAATTACACAACCCACCATTGGGTTAGGGCTTACGCTACCTAATCCATTTTTGGCTAGTTGTAGGGCTCGTTGCATATAATGCGAATGATTCATAAAGGCAAAGTTACTTTAAATTCCTTGTTCGGCTACTCTGCCTGAGTGGGTTAAATCGTGCCAGCCTTGTTTAAATGATGTGTATGAAGTTCCGTTTTTATGATTTACAATACTTATGCGATACATAATTTTCCAATGATGAAATAATGATTGATAGGCTTTTAAAATAGGATAGCCTGATTGGTAAATATGAGCGGGCTCGGAGGCTGCTCCATTTAACTCTATAATTTTTACATCTCCTTTTTTTAAGGATTCAGCATCTTTACATCTAACATCATATCTGCCATAATAAAACCCATCAATTTGTTTACTTATGGCATCAAACGAATTATTTAATTGTTCATCAATTAAGTAATTGCCATCCAAAAAAGCCGTGCCTCTATTATGATTTCCAATGGGCTGTAGCTCTATTTTTTTACCTAGATTAGGGATGGAATTAAATTTGTCTTTCCAAGATATAAGCAATTTGCTATATTGAATTCTTGCCCTTGGTTTGTTTATAATCAGTTGTTCTAATGTAGATACTCCATCGCCAATAACATGCAGCAACTCCTTTACAACAATGGAGCTAACGGTTCCTTTTTTCTCATGCGGAAAACGGTAATAAAAAACGCCTGCCTCAAAAGGCAAATCTATGTATTCCTGTAGTTGCAAATTGGCATTAAAGGCTTCTAAATATTTTTTAGCTTCTTCTGAACTTACTATTTTTTCCACTTTCCAACCTCGTTCACCCAAATCGGGCTTTAAAATTATGGGATAATTTAACGCTAATTTTTGCAGTGTATTTTCAATCTGATTCAAATTAACAGGGGCTATTAAAAGAGCTGTTTTAGGAATATATTGTTGTGGAATTAAATCTAAAATGCTCTTTTTAGAAGCGGCTATCATTCCTCCATTTTTAATGCTTGGGTTAACGGCTGTAAAAAATAAAATAGATCGAGCCCTAAAGCCTAAATAAAACCAATATAAATAAACAGGTATATAAAAAATTGACATAGGCCAATACTCCCAAGCGGTTAATTTAGTCCAAAAATTACGAATTTTTAGGGAAAGCATGTTATACCATTTCAATGTTAATATGGTATTATAAGCATTAACACCCTCAACTCTCTAAATTAGTATGATAGCGAAGGGTTGAAATGGCCACACCAAACCCTTGGGGCAACTCTACATAAGGGCAAAGCACTCGTAAACCAATTTTAATAATGGCCATATGATGAATGGCATGCTCTATATTATAAGTTATTTCCCTTGCCATATTTGACTCTACTATAATATCATCGCTATTGCCTATATCATAGTTTACTTCTAGCAATAGTGGTTTTTTCATGTTGCAAGCAGCTATAAATTTTTTAGACTTGCGAATAATTTCCAATGCTAAATTTTTGTCCGTTTCTATTAATCTATTGCGACCACGTTTATCGTAACCAATAATACCTTTTTCATACCCATCCATAAGAACTTGAAAAAACTCCAATGTATGCCTAAAGTGCTGACCAATGGTAGAGTTATTAAATACATCTACTGGTTTGGTGTAGTCTTCATTCTTTATTTGATTTATTACAAACTCAACTTGATTAAGGATAGAAAATGTAGCTTGTGTTAATTGCATTA
>CAZGDC010000214.1:0-3974 GCA_964524405.1 uncultured Roseivirgaceae bacterium | reverse complement strand
TCGCCCTGCGAATCAATCTATTTTTATAGAGAACTGATTTTTTATTAAATACACTTGATTTTTACTGCCTCGCATAATGCGGGTTAATACCATATCAAAATTAAAATGGTATAATTTAGTGTTTATTGAATTAATTATAGCAACGTAACGTTATTGGTAAAAAATAGAAAATGCGTGAATTAAGTACCAGTGAGTTTAAAGAATTGATAAAAGCGAAAGAGCAACCCGTGGTAATTATGGTTAAAACAACGAGCTGCCCTAGCTGCAAAGCACTGGCTCCTGTTTTTTCAAAAACAGGAGAGGAGTTAAAAGACGTTGCAAAGTTTAATTATTTAGTGGTGGACGATAAAAGAGCATTGGCTAAATCGTTAAAAATTATGGGCGTTCCTACTTTATTGTTTTATAGGCACGAGGTACTTATGGGCAAAAAAATAGGAAACCAATCGGCTAATGCTATAAAAAAAGAAATAGGGTTACTTGTAAATTTAACTCCTAAAGAAGCCGAGGATAAAAAATACCGTAGTTTTTTTAGTAAACTTTTTGGCAAAAAATAGTATTGTATTTTTGAGCTATGAAACTCGCAGCTATCGACATCGGATCCAATGCCATTCGATTACAAATTACAAGAATATTGCCTCACACAGATGGGGATCTATCGTACAAAATTTTAGAAAACATAAGGTTTCCATTGCGGTTAGGAGATGATGCGTTTAGAATGGGCGAAATCACATTTCGAAATGAAACAAAGTTTATTCAATTAATGCTGGCGTTTAGAACTATGCTCGATTTATATGAGGTGGACGATGTGTATGGTTGTGCAACTGCTGCACTTAGAGATGCTAAAAATGGAGAGCGGATTTTAAAACGATCCTACGATAAAAGTGGTTTGCATGTTGATGTAATAACAGGCGAATTTGAAGCAGAACTACTTCAAAAAGCAGTTCAAAAAGAGAATAACTTAACGGATTATATTCATGTAGATGTAGGTGGAGGAAGTACTGAAATTAGCTTAGTAAAAGCAAGTGTTTCTTATGCTATAAATTCTTTTAGGTTAGGCTCTGTTAGAAATATGCGGAAACGAAACGATGTTAAAGAATGGGATAGAATGCAAAATTGGCTAGTAGAAAATAGACATAAAGAGCCTGTTGTAGCTATTGGCACTGGCGGCAATATTAAAACGATGGCGAAAATTGCAGGATTGAAAAAAGGGCAAGCATTATCATTAGAAAGCTTAACCCGTACTATAAATGAAATTAACGCCTATTCCACAGAAGAGCGCATTGATGTTTATGCTATGCGCGAAGACAGAGCAGATGTGATTCCCTATGCTTCTGAAATTTACTTAAAAGTGATGGAGTGGAGTTGTGCTAGCCATATTATGGTGCCAGATGTTGGTTTAAAAGATGGTATTATCGAAATGCTTTATGAGCGGATTAAGTGATGTTAATAACCCAACGGGTATAAGACGAAATACATAAGATCTTTAGTCTCAACAAGTTAATAATGCCATAGCTATGCTTGCTTTTTAAAACAGCACCTAAGACCAGCAATCTAATACTGCTTCAGCACATTATCTAAATCTTCTATTAAATCTTCCACATCTTCAATGCCACAGGAAAAGCGTATTAATCCATCTGACAACCCGTTTTTTTTACGTTCCTCTTTTGGAATAGAGGCGTGGGTCATGCTAGCGGGGTGATCCACCAACGATTCAACGCCACCTAAACTTTCGGCTAGTGTAAAAAGCTTGAAAGAAGAAACTAACTTCATTGAATCTTCTAAGCTTAAATCAAACTCCACCGAAACAATGCCACTATACCCACTCATTTGTTTTTGCGCAATTTCGTAGTTGGGGTGGCTTGGCAAGCCTGGGTAATATACCTTTTTAACCTTTGGGTGATTATTAAAATACTCCGCTATTTTGGTAGCATTGGTAAAATGCCGCTCCATTCGAATGCCCATTGTTTTAACACCTTTTGTTGTGAGCCAATTATCGAATGGGCTTGGGTTAAGGCCAATGGCCATGCGAGCAAAGTCAAGCTTTTCTTTCCAATCTTCATGGTTGGTTACTACTACGCCACCTATCACATCGGAGTGCCCACCAATGTATTTGGTGGTGCTATGCATTACAAAATCAGCTCCTAAGTTTAAAGGGTTTTGAAAATAAGGAGTTGCAAAGGTGTTATCAACCACCGTAAGCACTTTATGTTTTTTTGCCAAGGAGGTAATGGCTTCAATATCTGAAATCCGTAATAATGGATTGGTGGGAGATTCTAAAAATATAAGCTTAGGGTTGGTTTTTAATTTGGCTTCAACGGCAGCCAAATCTTGGGTATCAACGGTAGAAAAATCAATGCCAAATTGGCTAAATACACGACTAAATAATCGGTAAGTGCCACCATATAAATCGTCAGCGATTACTACTTTATCATCTTTAGAAAGACTTGAAATAATAGCGGTAGTAGCACCAATGCCTGAGGAGAACACTGTGGCAACTTTACCTTGTTCTAAGGATGCTAACGTAGCTTCTAAGTTGGTAAAATTTGGATTGCCTGCCCTGGTGTAATCGTAGCCTTTATGTTTATTGGGTGCTTCTTGGGCATAGGTGCTTGTCATATAAATAGGAGGAATAACGGCCCCTGTTTCTTTGTCGGGCTCTTGGCCTATATGTATTGCTTTGGTAGAAAATTTCATAGCTTCTATATTTTTTATTCGTCATAGCGAGAGGAGAAGGGTGATTTAAACTCTCCAAGCTCTCTGTCAATGGTAGGCTGTTCCTCGCAATGACGTTTATTTTTTTACATCACATATCAATAAGAAAATAATGTATAATGTTTGATGTCAAATGTAAAAAAAGACAAATTGAAAAACTACATCACACATCACACATTATACATCACACATCATATAGTATGCCCTTGTTCTAGCATCCATTGGTCGTTATAAAACTTACTCATATATTTAACGCCACTATCTGGAATAACCGTTACAATTACTGCAGGTTCTTTTAAAGTTGCAGCTAGTTTTAAAGCTGCCCACACATTAGCACCACCCGTGCCACCTCCAAAAATTCCTTCTTCTTGCGCTAATTTACGAGCCATACCAAAGGCATCTTTATCTGTAAACTGATACATTTCATCCACCACCGAAAAATCCATGGCATGGGCAATATGGTCTTCGCCAACGCCTTCCACTTGATAGGTGTTTTCTTCGGGCTTAGGCTCAACACCTGTTTTAAAATATTCGTAATAGATGGAGCCATAAGGATCTGGCATTATATTTTTTATGTTCGCGTTTTGATCTTTCAAGTATTTACCAATTCCACTAATCGTTCCTCCGGTACTTCCAGCTGCAACAAAATGAGTTACTTTTCCGTTTGTTTGCTCCCAAATTTCTGGGCCTGTACTTTTATAATGTGCTTCTGGGTTTTTCTTATTATCATATTGGTTTAGCATAAAACTATTGGGCGTTTCCGCTGCTAAACTTCTTGCTTTATTTACGTAGTGTTCTGGAGAGTCTGGTGCTGCCGATGTTGGGCAAACTACTACGTTAGCACCAAAGGCTTTTAGCGCATTCTGCTTTTCAATGCTAACTTTATCAGGCATTGTTAAAATGGATTTATACCCACGAATGGCTGCATTCATTGCCACAGCAGCGCCTGTATTGCCCGAGGTGTTTTCAATAATTACGCCACCCTCTTTTAATTGACCTGTTTCGATAGCATCATTAATTATATAATTTACAATTCTATCCTTAATGCTCCCACTTGGGTTAAAGAATTCCAGCTTTACATAAATATCTATATGTGCATAAGGGTTCACTTTTTCAAGTTTTACTAATGGCGTATTTCCAATAGTTTGTAATACAGGATTTATCATAATGGGTCGGTTCTAATAATATGTGCAAAAGAAACATAAAGAAACTTGAAATGTAAGGTTTGAAATATGAAACTTTACACTCTTTGCATTTCTTAT
>CAZGDC010000213.1:0-4000 GCA_964524405.1 uncultured Roseivirgaceae bacterium | reverse complement strand
CATCTAATAGTACTTTAACTTCAAACTCCGTTTGCTCAGTAAAATCATAAATATCGCATCCTGTTTCCCACTTAAAGGTTGTATTAGCTTGCCCATTAATTATAGTTTCGTTAACAAACGACATGCCTACATCTGCTAGTTCAAACCCATCTGTAATTACATCAAGCACCAACATATCATTATCGGCATCAATGCCTTCAATATCGTACATAAAATCAACCCCTTCTGTTATAGAAACAGTATTATTGGGCGTAATAAATTGGGCATCCGTATTATCTGGTGCCACAACACTCACTTCAATCTCTAGCGTATCAGACAAGGGCAATGCGCAGGCATTGTCAAAAGCAATTACGCCAATTCTAAAAGGGCCGCCTTCTACATAAGGGCATTGGTTAAAGCAAATATCAAACTCAACCACACTGCCATTTTCAAGTATTGCACTCGAAATTGTGGGCAGTACTTCACTTAAATTTTTATCTGTTTTAAAATTAAGAGGTATTACCTTTAAAAATATATGTTCCGTATAATCGTCTTCTACTTTTAAGGCATCTGGATCCGACACTTGCACCTGAATACACCTATCTTCATCGGTTACTGTATTGCCAAAATTTATAAATAATTCATCTAGGTGCGAAAAAGTAGGGTCGCCTAGTTTTCTGCCTGCTATTTGAGGAGGATCAGCCACAGGGCAAATTTCTAATACTAACATTTGAAAATCTCTAATTACTTCGCCCAATTTTTCGCCCTCTCTAAATTCTTCACATTTAACTGAAAAAACAAATAAACCTTGTTGTGTAGGTGTAACCGTTAAAAACCCTTCTGTAGAAACAAATAAATCAGGGGCTCCATTCATAATATTGTCGATACCAAATGGGTTTTGCCAAGTAACTATTGGAAATGGGGCTGCTCCAGGCCCTGCCGGTGGAATGGCCTGTGCATAATGGGTGCTTAATGGATCTACAAGGGAGTAAGCCAATGAATCTCCATCGGCATCAGACCCTGCAAAGTCAACCCAGTAAGCTCTATTGGGGCATCCATAATTACTCAAAGGAGGAAATAGTTGGGGAGATGAGTTAATAAAAGGCTCACCATTTTTTACAACAGGAGGAAATTCCAAATAAAATGTTTGCCCAGCATGATGACCTCCTGATGTAGGATCATTACTAATAATATTGGTAATATTATAATTTCTACAACATCTTTCCCAAACAATATAATAGCCTTCGGGATCGTCAAAAAATTCTGCACTTAACGTAATAGTAGTAGAATAAATTAGTTTTTCTGTTTTGAGCTCACCAATAGCACACTCTTGTTGGGTGTATTCTACTAGTATTTCACTTACGAGTGGCAGGGTTACGTCCATCATCGCAGCATTATCTGATTTTCGATAAATACGAGCATCTACTCGATTATCCTTTGCACCTTCAAGCCCATTAAATACATCAAAGTATAAATTAAGATTTAATTGGTAGGTGCTGCCTTCTATATGTAAGAGTTCAAATTCGCCACCCACAATATGTGAGGCCCAAGTAGGGTGACTTATAAATAAAAGAAATAGGAGTAAGCGTTTAATCATAGGTTTTTAAATCATCTAACAATAATATCGAGTTTACACCACAAATAAAAGCCCATTTTAAGAAGAGTAGGTAACACCCCAAAACTAAAAACAAGAAATTAAAACGTCATTATTGCTCAATAAAACTATTTTTGCAGGCTAATGAGAAAAAAGCCCATTTTTGAGAACGTGTTAATCGAAGGCATTGCAGCCGAAGGCAAAGCCATTGCCAGAGTTGACAATAAAGTAATTTTTGTGCCTGGTGTGGCTCCAGGCGATGTTGTTGACATTAGAGTTACTCGAAAAAAGAAAAGTTTTTTAGAAGGAACAGCTATTAAATTTCACACGTATTCAAAAGATAGGGTAGATCCATTTTGCGATTATTTTGGCACTTGTGGAGGCTGCAAATGGCAACATCTTCCGTATAACTTGCAACTTCAGTTTAAAAACCAACAAGTAATAGATAGCCTCGTTAGAATTGGCAAAATTAATTTGCCATCGTTTAGCCCAATTTTAGCCTCTAACGAACAAACATTTTATCGTAATAAATTAGAGTTTACCTTTTCGGATACACGGTGGTTAACTCGCGAAGAGATTGATAACTCAGAAGAACTAGAAAGGAATGGGCTTGGGTTTCATATACCGGGCAGGTTTGATAAAATAGTTGATATTGATAAATGCCATTTGCAAGCTGAGCCTTCTAATAGTATAAGAAATTGGGTAAAAGCATACGCCCTTAAACATAAACTACCCTTTTTTAATTTGATTAGCCAACAAGGGTATATGCGCATCTTAATTATTCGCACAACCTCTACAGGTGAAACGATGGTGATTTTGCAGGTAACACAAGACAAGCCAGCGTGGTTAGTTCCTCTTTTAGAGGAAATGATAAAGGAATTTCCAACGATTACTTCGCTTAATTATGTTATTAATAATAAGCGAAACGAAACATTCAACGATTTACCTGTTCATAACTATCATGGTGTAGCTTACATACAAGAGGCGATGATAATTAGAGAAGGCTTTCCTGAAAAATTAACCTTTAGAATTGGCCCTAAATCATTTTACCAAACCAATAGTTTACAAGCGTATGAATTATACAAAATAACGAGAAATTTTTCGGGTCTTACAGGTAACGAACTAGTCTATGATTTATACACAGGCACGGGCACCATTGCCAATTTTGTAGCGCACCAAGCTAAAAAAGTAATAGGGTTAGAATATGTGGAGGCAGCCATTGAAGATGCTAAAATTAATTCATCTATTAATAATATTACCAATACAGATTTTTATGCAGGAGATATAAAAGACCTGCTAAACGATGCTTTTATTGGCATACATGGCAAACCAGATGTAATTATTACAGACCCTCCACGTGCAGGTATGCATAAAGATGTAATTGATATGCTTTTAAAAGTAGAAGCTAATAAAATAGTGTATGTAAGCTGCAACCCTGCAACACAAGCACGAGATTTAGCGTTATTGGATGAAAAATATAAGGTAACTAAGCTGCAACCCGTTGATATGTTTCCACAAACACATCACGTAGAAAATGTTGCCTTATTGGAATTAAAGTAAAAAATCTTATTCTTCCAATGTATAAAACGCCCCCTCATAATAAGCAGTTACTGGGTTTCCGTTGTAATCTATACAATTAATGTCTATTTGATAAATGCCATTGCTCTCATTTTTAATCGTAACAGTTCCATTCAAATAAGAGCCAAAATCACGTTCTCCTGTGCTCCAATCTACATGTAATATCGCCAACGCTTCGGAGATTGAAAACGTTTTATTCACATAACCATCTACCGTATAAACACCAGAGGCTATGGTTGAATCGTTGCTCCACAACGTAAAGCTAAAATAGCTACCTATGCCTGTATAGGATCTAGTGGGCACATATACTGCTTCGGTAGTGCCCGTATGAAAAATAAGGTTAAATTTATAATTTGTATTGGCTGGCAGTTTTTGGTAAGTAATCATTTCAGCAAATTTAATCTCCTCTTCCACCTCATTAATAAGTAGCTTATTTATAATTTCTTTAGGAGTTTCCTCCACTGTGTTAGTAGTAAGAGAGCACCCGCTAAATAAACCAATTAATAAAAGTAGAGAGCTTAATTTTTTCATTTATTTTAATAAATATATAATAGCAAATATATGCTATATTAAACTACCCCGAGGCAGAGCCATCGGAGTATTAGTTGGAGTTTGCTTTGCAAACAATCTTGTTTCCGACCCCAAAGGGTTGGGAAATTAAACCAAATGGGCTATCGCCCTGCGATTTTAAAAAAACCTTTATTTAAGATGTAATTAATATTAGTACTTCAAAAAACGCCTTATTTATAAAGTTTTCAATAAACTGAGATACATCGTTTTAATCCGCTTCAGATTAACAAGGTTTGTACAAACTGATTATTAACTTTGCACTCCGTAAATACGAACTCA
>CAZGDC010000212.1:0-4022 GCA_964524405.1 uncultured Roseivirgaceae bacterium | reverse complement strand
ACTCATGGATTCCCACCCAAGTAGAAGCAAGGGGCGTAAACCATATGGAAATGGGCACGCATGCTGAAACGGAAAGGATTCTTAGAAGGGCATGGGATGGAGGCTATGGAGGCCAATTTACAATACCAAGATAAACTTAAATGTATAAAGTATTTTATTTCGTCTTTCTTGTGGTTCAGATAGCTTGTAAGCCATCTGAACCACAATTTATAAAAGATGTTAATGGAGTTATTACTTCTGCTCCTGAATTATGGAAAACTCCACTTTCAATTAATAATAAAAGAGTAATAACGATTGGTGATAATGCTGTTTATAGTACAACAGTAGTTGTAAGTGCTTGGAATGGAGAAAGATATGGTCTTGCTGGTCTTGATGCTATTTCAGGTAAAAAACTTTGGGAGTGGTATGATGATTTCAACAATTATAAATTATCATTCTTCAATCATTCAGTATTTGGACCATATTTAGCTTGGCAAATGGGGCGAGAACTTTATTGTATTGACATGCAAACAGGAGCAACTGTTTTTAAAAAAAGATATGAATTAGATCCTTATTTAAGAGCAGTTACAGGTAATGGTGATGATATTTTTATTATAGCAGAATCTCATAGTCCAGAGGTAGAAGGAACTCCTAATAATGTAAGACTTTATAAAACAACTATTTTAGATAATGGAGAGTTAACTGAGCTTGCACAGCCTAAAAACAGTGGAATTATTGATTTGAACAATAATTTTTCAAATGCTGGAGGTGGTAGTATACAAATGGTTGAACGAGAGGGGGAGAGTCTTATTCTTGTTAATACATTAGAGTCTGCAGGAACAGCTAATAATTGGAATAGCTATATAAATTTATATAATTTAACAACTAAAGAATGGGTTTATGAACAGGTTTTAATTACTAATAAAACAGACTCATTTTTACAAAAGAAGCCTGGAGTATGGGGCAATTTTGTGTATTTAGTTATGAATGATTGGGTAATTTGCACAGATTTAATGACAGGAGAAATTATTTGGGAAAGGGGTTTTACAGATCGAACTAATTTTGCAACTTCTGGTTACTATATTGCCGAAAAGGAAGGTTTTTTATTGGTTAATGCTGAAGCTAATGGAACCACACTTTATGCATTAGACCTTGAAACAGGGCAACAAATTTGGCAAGAACCTAGCTCAGGTACCAGTACCGAAATGCAATACTTAAACGGAGTAGTATATTTTGTAGGCGGTGGAGATGGATTATTACACGCAGTAGAAGTAGAAACGGGTAAACATTTATGGAAATTAAGGTCTCCTAACGATTCTCAAGGTGATTACTTTACTTCCTATTGTGCTGTAATAGCAGGTGAAGGAGATAAAAAAGGAATCGTTATAGCGGCAAGCGGCCTCAACGCCTTTGCCTACAAGGCGGAGCGGTAGGTTAGGAATTGTAAAAAAATAAGGGCTTTAAATTTGAATAATTCTGACAGGTTTTAGCCAAAAAGTTAATGCAACCAACTATTTTTAGCACATGATACAAATACAAACCTGTCAGAATTTGATTATAATACAAGAACCCTCCGATGGATTTATAGCAAAATCTTCGCAAATAGGCAGTAACACTGCCTCGTGGAACCCCACCCAAGTAGAAGCAAGGGGCGTTAACCATATGGAAATGGGCACGCATGCTGAAACGGAAAGGATTTTAAGAGAGACATGGGCAGGATTACATGGAGGAGCAAATAGCCCTCAGTTTTTAATACCACCCAGATAAATTCGTATGAGGTTATTAATATTAATAGTACTCATTTTTTTATTGCAGGCATCTTCTTGTAACAGGGAAGAGCCTGTAATAAAAAAAGATGTTGAAGGGATAATAACGAGCAAACCTGCTACTAAATTAGCAACAGTTACGGACAATTTTTCCGAAAAAGCTGTACTTGGGGTAGCTAATTATGTTATTTATCTACGTGGTGCAGTTTTACCAGGAATGCACAAAGGGCAAAGAACTTTAAAAATGATTGATATAGATACTGGTGACGAGCTTTGGGAATGGAATGATCCCATTGGCAACAGAAAGTTTGATGCAACAAAATATTATGTGTATGATAATTATTTTGTTTTTGATGAAGGTCGCGAACTTTACTGTGTTGACTTAGCAACTGGCAATACTGTTTGGAAAAAAAGATATGATGCGAGCGATTCTCCCCTGTTAAAAGAAGTAAATGGTATTGGTAATGATTTTTACATAATTGCTGGATTTCCATACGCTAGTAGCAAAGCCAACCCTCAATCAGTAAGAGTATATAAAACAAGTGTATTTAACGGCCCAACATTGGAAGAAGTATTGCAAATAACACCAGGAAATTTTGTAACAAATAATGGTATTGCTACTTATGGTTGGGAAATTGCGGTATTTAAAAATACAGTAGGAGACACACTTATTTTTACAGATACTTTCGACACTATTACCGAAACTACCCATAGTCAAACTCAATTAAGCTTATATAATTTAGCTCAACAAAAATGGGTATATGAAAAGAAACCGTTAAGTGGAATCTATTCTGGATCGGTTGCTAAACCTAAATTACATAATGGTATCGTGTATATGGCCATGAGTCCCTTTATTGTGGCAGTAGATTTAATGAGTGGTGAGGAAGTGTGGCGTTGGAATAAAGAACGTGCAGGCTATGGCACCTCTGGTTTCATACTCGTCCCCGAAAAAAACTTAATTGTTTTTAATGCCGAAACAAGCAGCACTACATTATTTGCGCTTGATTTAACTACAGGGGCTCAGGTTTGGAGCGAGCCAAGCTCTGGCACCAGCAGCCATTTACAATACCTAAATGGCGTGGTGTATTGGGTAGGCGGTGGCGATGGTTGGCTACACGCAGTAGATGTGGACACCGGCAAGCACTTATGGAAAATAGTTTCGCCCGATGAAGCCATAAACAGCAATGCATGGTTTACCCGCTATTGTGCTGTTTTTCCCGGAGAAGATGGCGAAAAAGGCAAGGTAGTAGTAAGCAGTGGTTTGCACGCTTTTGCTTATGAAGCAGCACGGTAGGGTTTAGAACAAAATTTTGCAATACACATCTTAAAATAGCCATATATGAAATCACAAAACCTTTTGATAGTTATCTTATTCTTTATTTTACCATTTGCCACACTTGCTCAGGAACAAGCCTACTCTATAACCGTAAAAAAAGCATTTGGTGGTACTTATAAATTTATACAGAACAACAAGAAAATGAAGCTAAAAGAGGTGATCCCTATTATGCAATCCAACCCAGAGGCCTATGCAATTATATTAAAAGCTCAAAAAACGAAAAAATGGTATTGGGGCGTTGGGTTTGCAGGTATAGGCCTAATGGGGTTGCAGCAAGTAGTAAGCGGTGGTGAGCCTGTTCCTTATTTAGGTGTTGCCGGGGTTGGTTTAATTATAGCAACATTCCCTCTTTTAATAATACATGGCAAACAAGCTAAACGGGCAGCAGAAGTATATAATGCTGGTTTATCAACTTCCATAAATTTGTATAAGGTTAATGTTGGAATAACCCCAAAATAGGGCTATTATTAAAAATTTAAACTTTTTTGGCTAAATGGATTTCGCTAATTTTTAGAATTACCCTAAATGGCGTGGTGTATTGGGTAGGCGGTGGCGATGGTTGGCTACACGCAGTAGATGTGGACACCGGCAAGCACTTATGGAAAATAGTATCGCCCGATGAAGCCATTAACAGCAATGCATGGTTTGCCCGTTATTGCGCTGTTTTTCCCGGAGAAGATGGCGAAAAAGGCAAGGTAGTGGTAAGCAGTGGTTTGCATGCCTTTGCCTATGAAGCGGCACGGTAGTTTAATAATTCTCTCACTGGTCGTAGGTTAAGCGATAGCGATCCTACGACCTCTTGTGTTGCATCTTGCTCGGTTAGTATTTTGAGCAAGTGCAAATTATAGTTAATTTTGTTTAGCTATGGGAAGAAATTAAAATGGTATAATTTTTATTTCCATCGTTCAGCGATCCAATTTTTTTGATCACCAGCACTAAGA
>CAZGDC010000211.1:0-4086 GCA_964524405.1 uncultured Roseivirgaceae bacterium | reverse complement strand
GCATGCGATTTGATGATCGGGTAACAGGTAATTTGGATAAATATGCCAAGCAAGCGAAGGTTATCCATATTGAAATCGATCCTTCTGAGATTGATAAAAATGTAAAAGCCGATGTAGCGGTATTAGCAGATGCTAAGCAAGCATTGCAAGCAATTACAGCACTCGTAGAACCGAGTAAACGAGAGAAGTGGTTACAAAAATTTAAAGAATGCGATGCCATTGAAGCCGAAAAAGTATCTAATGCAGAGCTATACCCTACCAGTGGAGCCATTAAAATGGCGGAGGTAATTAATATAATTTCAAATCAAACCAAAGGAGAAGCCGTATTAGTAACCGATGTAGGGCAGCACCAAATGATTGGTAACCGATATTATAAATTTAATACCACCGATTCTGTCATTACTTCAGGAGGCTTGGGCACCATGGGGTTTGCTTTGCCAGCAGCATTTGGGGCTGGTGTTGCCGATACTAAACGACAAATAATTGCCATTATTGGCGATGGAGGAGTTCAGATGACCATCCAAGAATTGGGCGCCTTAGCACAATATAATGTACCTGTAAAAGTGGTTATTTTAAATAATAGCTTTTTGGGTATGGTACGCCAATGGCAGCAATTATTTTTTAATAAAAGGTACGCCTCTACCGAAATGATAAACCCTGATTTTGTGGCCATTGCCAAAGGGTATGGAATTAAATCCGCTCATATTGAGCAACGTGAAGAACTAGCAAAAGAATTAGCATTAATGCTTGCATATAATGGGCCTTATGTAGTAGAAATTAAAGTGGAGAAAGAAGAAAATGTATTTCCAATGATTGCTCCAGGCGCATCGGTTTCAGAGGTATTACTAGAATAATAACGAGATGGAAGAAGAAAATTTATACACAATATCAGCATTAACCGAAAATAAAGCAGGGCTACTCAATGCAGTTACTATCATTTTTACCAGACGTAAAATGAATATTGAGTCGATTAATGTATCCGAAACCGAAGTAGAAGGGGTAAGCAGATACACCATTATTGTTTCCACTACTCGGCACAGAGCAGAATTGGTGGTAAAACAAATCAATAAATTAATTGAAGTATTGGCTGCCTTTTTATACGAAGATAAAGACCTCTACTACCAAGAATTGGCCATGTTTAAATTGCCTACAGAAGCATTTTTAAATGGCAATACCATTGAAAAAATTGTTCGTAATAATGGAGCTCGAATATTAGTAATAGAAGAAGACCATATTGTAGTTGAAAAAACAGGGCATCGAAAAGAAATTAGAGAGTTGCACGATAACCTTAAACCTTTCGGGGTGCTAGAATATGTGCGTTCGGGAAGAATAGCAATTTCAAAATCGAAGCGAAAAACAGATGCCTTCCTACGAGAATTGGAAGCAGAAAATTTAAACAATGATTTAAACAGTTGAGCCCACACGTCATTGAGAGGCATAGCCTGGCCCGTTTTTTTTGGAAACCAATCTCAAGGATATAGCTTATAGATATAATTTAGAAGACTGCCGCACGTTGTTCGCAGTAACGAAAAGCTTAACTAGATAACACTTATTTTAAACACTTATTAATACAGAAAAATGGCAAAAATTAATTTTGGAGGAGTAGAAGAAAATGTAGTTACTCGCGATGAGTTTCCTTTAGACAAAGCATTAGAAACAATGAAAAACGAAACCATAGCCGTAATCGGATATGGTGTGCAAGGGCCTGGTCAAGCATTAAATTTGAAAGACAATGGGTTTAATGTAATTATTGGTCAAAGAAAAGAATCTAAAACGTGGGATAAAGCAGTAGCTGACGGGTGGGTGCCTGGCGAAACCTTATTTGAGATTGAAGAAGCCTGTAAAAAAGGAACAGTTATTCAATACCTGCTTTCAGATGCCGCTCAAATCAAATTGTGGGATACGGTAAAGAAACATTTATCGCCAGGTAAAACCTTATACTTTTCTCACGGATTTGGCATAACTTATAAAGATAAAACAGGCATTATACCACCTACAGATGTGGACGTTATTTTGGTGGCTCCCAAAGGGTCAGGCACATCATTGCGTAGAATGTTTTTAGAAGGCAGAGGCTTAAATTCTAGCTATGCAATTTATCAAGATGCTACTGGTAAGGCAAAAGATAAAGTAGTATCACTCGGAATTGGAGTGGGTTCAGGCTACTTATTTGAAACCACTTTCGACAGAGAAGTAACGTCCGATTTAACAGGCGAAAGAGGTTCGTTAATGGGCGCCATCCAAGGATTATTTAGAGCGCAATACGAAGTGCTTCGTGAAAATGGTCACTCTCCCTCAGAAGCATTTAACGAAACGGTAGAAGAAGCTACTCAATCATTATACCCATTGGTAGCTGAAAATGGAATGGATTGGATGTATGCAAATTGCTCAACCACAGCACAACGTGGCGCCTTAGATTGGATGGGTCCTTTTTATGAAGCAACTAAACCCGTGTTCGAAAGGTTATACAAATCAGTAAAGGATGGCATTGAAGCACAAAAATCCATCGACTCAAACTCTCAAGCCGATTACAGAGAAAAGTTAGAAGTTGAGCTTAAAGCCATAGCTGACTCTGAAATGTGGCAAGCAGGAGCAGCGGTACGTAAATTAAGACCTGAAAATTAGATAAAAGAGTATGATAGTAGTTAGTAATTGAGTAGCTAGACGTAACTGTTTTTTACTAACTACTAACTACTAAACTACTCACTACTAAAATACTAGCTACTATCCGTGATACACATAAAAAACATACAAGCAGCATCTGAACTACTTAAAGGAGTAGTAGCCAAAACCCCCTTGCTTAAAAATTTAAACTTGAGTGAGCGGTACGAAGCTGATATTCTATTAAAACGAGAAGATCTACAAATTGTTCGTTCTTATAAAATTAGAGGAGCTTATAATAAGATTTCCTCTTTGAGCGAAGCAGAAAAAACCAACGGAGTAGTTTGCGCCAGTGCAGGAAATCATGCACAAGGGGTTGCCTATGCTTGTAGATTGTTGGATATTAAGGGAGTTATTTTTATGCCAACACCAACACCTTTACAAAAGGTAAAACAGGTTCGAAATTTTGGTAAAGATAATGTGGAGGTTATTTTAGTAGGAGACACATTTGATGAAGCTGCTAAAGAAGCAACATTATACTGCGAGGAGAAAAAAGCTGCTTTTATTCACCCTTTTGATGATTTTAAAGTGATAGAAGGGCAAGGCACAGTGGCACTTGAAATACTAGCTGATGCAGAAAAACCCATTGATTATTTAGTGTTACCCATTGGAGGTGGAGGTCTAGCTTCGGGCGTAAGTACTTATTTTAAAGCACTATCGCCCGAAACAAAAATTATAGGTGTAGAACCTGCAGGTGCTCCATCAATGAAAAAATCAATAGCCGAAGGAAAAATCATAACGTTAGATAATATTGATAAATTTGTAGATGGTGCTGCGGTACAAAGAGTAGGAGAAGCAACTTTCGAAATATGTAAGCAAAACCTAGATCGAATAATTGAGGTGCCAGAAGGCGAAATATGTACCGATATTCTTCGGTTGTATAACGAAGATGCCATTGTGATAGAGCCAGCAGGAGCACTTAGTATTTCAGCGCTAAGTCAGATAAAAGATGAAATTATTGGCAAACGAGTGGTGTGCATTATTAGTGGAGGAAATAACGATATTACACGCATGGCAGAGATAAAAGAGCGGTCGCTTCTTTTTGAGGGATTAAAGCATTATTTTATGATTAATTTTCCTCAAAGAGCTGGCGCCTTGCGAGAGTTTTTGGTAGAAGTATTGGGCCCAACCGATGACATTGCACATTTCGAATACACCAAGAAAAATAGCCGTCAACGCGTGTGGGCTCTTATTGGAATTGAATTACAAAAAGAATCTGATTTTAACCATCTGATTAAGCGACTGAATGATAAAAACATAAAATACGAACACCTCAATGATAAACCTGAGATGTTTCATTATTTGATATAAGTACAGAGCACTTATGTGTGGACCCCCTTTTGTAAAGAGGAAATAGCGACTCCAGAATAGGCCTAGTAGTTAAAACTAATGATAGATTACCCCTTGAAAAATAAATCACTATACACC
>CAZGDC010000210.1:0-4101 GCA_964524405.1 uncultured Roseivirgaceae bacterium | reverse complement strand
TGGATTTAGTGGGTTAAGATTCCTACAGAATGACTTGCGAGGCGAATAAAATATCGCCTGCCTTGCCAGTCATCATTACTTCCCATTATTCATGGGGTTCTAATCCCACGAATTTTTATTTTTTACTAGGTAAGAAACATCACTCATAGAAAAAGTGCCTTGAAAGGTAAACAATATAAAATCGTCTTCTTGATCGATAAGAAAAGTAACATTTTTTAATTCTGACCCACTACCTTGTGCTAATATATTAATGTAAGAATCCTTCTCTTTAATAGTCATTAAATCTTCATATTTTTCTCTTTTCATATTATGCTCTAAAGAGGAAATATCACTTTTACTTATTAAATTAAGTGGAATTTTTAATACTTGCATCGCTTTTATTGCTCCTAAAATTCTGCCTGCAGCTTCTACGTCTTTTTTGTCTTTATCGTCCTCATCTACATAATTGGCAATATTGGATATAAAGTTGAAAAACGATCCGCTAATATCTACAAAGGTGGCATCATCCATCTCTCTATACTTATCTTGAAATTCGGATATAGATTTTGTTTGTGCCACTACCAGACTTGGGATTAATGCAATGGCGATTAATAATATTGTTAATTTTTTCATTTGTTTGAGTTTTTTGAGTTGTTTGTTGTTAAAATTTGAGTTGTTTTTAAAATTATTTTTTGTCGATATTTTGAAGTTTTTCAAACCCATCTATGTCCATCGATTTAGAGAGTTTTGATATTTGTTTAAGGTTGATGTCGCCCACTAAACTGAGTAGTAAAAAACTATCATCGCTGCCCATTACCATTAATAGTTCAGTAATAATTCCATTTTTTTCTTTAATCAAAAATTTCATGTCATTGTTTTTTTCTCTAATGGTCATCAGTTCTTCATACTCATTGCTATCAATCATACTAAAAGCCTCATGATAAAGTGCTTGCCCATTCAAAATATCTTCTTTGGCTAATATTTTAAGCCCTTTTACGCTGCTTATAGCATCAATCATCTCTTGATCTTCCTGATCTTCCGTTTCGAGGTTGGCAAATAGGCTAAACATGCGTCCTGTAATATTTACCTGTGTAAACGAATCATCATTTTGGTATTTAGAAAAGAACTTGGTAATAGCATCTTCTTGTGCGTGTGCATTAATAGATATTACGCCAAGCATTAGCATGAGTATTGCTGTTATTTTTTTCATTAGTTAGATTTTTTAATTTTAGACTTTGCTTTACTAAACATAGATATTTTATTTGCTTCTTTTTTACCCTTATTCATTTTACTGGCAATAAGCATTAAGGCTTTTTTTGTTTCTTCGTAGGCCTTTTCCGGGTTTTTATAAGTATCTTCCACTAAGAGTAACTGTGGCTTATCCCCTTGCCAAACTTCCATTCTAAAAACAAATGAAGTGGCAATTACAAGCCCAATAGCGGCAGCAACCTTCATGTAATTTTGAAACGATTGTTCAAATTTTCGTACGTTCGTTTTAGAAACCGAACGTTGTTTTATCCTTTTAAATAATGCCTCCTCAAACGTTGCATCATTTAATTTAACCTCTGCTTCTTTAGTAAAAAACTGAAATAGAGGTGCTATTGATACTAAATGGGCTGGAATTTTTTCCCCAGCATTAAAAAACGCTCTTAGCTCTGCTTCTTCTTCTTGTGTAGTAACGCAGTTCCAATACCGCTCTAGCAATACATCTATTCGTTTAGAGTCCATAAGCATTTACTTGTTTTAATTGTTCGCGAACTTTTTTTCTTGCCCTAAACAAATTCACTTTTACTGCGTTTAAACTTTGTTTAAGTATATCACTAATTTCTTGGTAAGAAAATCCATCAATATCTCGTAATTGAATTACCTGCTTTTGCATATTGGGCAATTGATTAATAAAATAATGAATAGAATTCATCGTATCACTTTGCTCGGTAGATGAGTATGGGCTTTGATTGCTACTTTGTAAATCAACCGCATTATCAATATCCACCGAATGAGTATGTTTTGATTTAAGTTTATCTAATGCTAAATTTCGAGCCACTCGCATACACCAAGCTTCCATATTTTCATAGGTATGCATTACATCACGCTTATTCCATATTTTAATTAGTGTTTCTTGTACCACGTCTTTAGCTTCATCTTCATTTTTAAGCATCCTTAGTGTATAGCGAAAGAGCTTGTCTTTTACAGGAAGTACGCGTGTTGTAAAGGTTTCTAAACTCATATTTAAAAGAAAGACGACTGACTTAATAAAAAGTTACAACTGTTTTAAAAAAAAAGGGTTAGCCTGAATTATTCAAGTTAAGTTCGAAGATTAGATTTATGCCAATAAAAAGCTTAAATTATTAATTACTTTTGTTAAAAATAAAATTTATCTAATGCTTTCTAATAACGATATTCTTAAAAAATTACGAGTAGCCCATAAAATGCGCAATGAAGATATTATTAACGTATTAAAACTCGTAGATTTCGAAATTTCGAAAGGTGCCTTGGGCGATTTATTTCGCAAAGAAGACCACCCCAATTATGTAGAAGCGGGAGATCAAATACTAAGAAATTTTTTAAATGGATTAATTATTAAGTTAAGAGGCCCCCTGCCCAAGAAAGAATAATTTGATTTGATATTTTAACCCCAAAAATAATGGCAGAACTTAAATAGGACTTGCATTATCTATTGATGAACTTGGATTTGTTAGAAGCAGTCGATTTATAATGGCAATATAAGTGAACCAACCACCTTTATTGAGTTAATAAATGATTTATCTAATCAAATATATAGCAATGGCAAAAGTCCTTAATTTAACATTTAATTAGTAAGTCTAATTTCTACATAATTTAGCGAACGACTTGTTAAATGCCAATTTATTTATTTTGTATGCCAATCAGGCTGGCAACTATTTACTAGTTGAATACTTATCCATATAATTAGTTGTAAAATTAGCCAAAATCAGTATTTTTGTTATTTAATTGACGAAATATGAACTCTCAGATTGTTGGCGTTGGTCATTATGTACCAGAAAATATTATTACAAATGATGATTTAGCCGCCTATATTGACACCACCGATGAGTGGATTCAGGAGCGAACGGGGATAAAAGAACGAAGGTGGTTTAACCCAGAAAAGGATACCGTTGCAAACATGGCAACTCGTGCTACTAAGCTAGCATTAAAGCGTGCTGGCCTTAAAGCCAACGATATTGACTTTATTGTTTTCGCTACCATTACCCCCGATTATTTCTTTCCAGGCTCGGGTGTTTTACTTCAGCGTGAGCTAGGGCTTGCTGGAGAAGTTGCTGCAATGGACATTAGAAATGCATGTTCAGGCTTTATTTATGGACTATCCACCGCAGATGCCTTTATAAAATCGGGCATGTATAAAACAGTTTTAGTAGTAGGTGCTGAAATACAATCTTCGGCATTAGACAAAACAACGGCAGGCAGAGATACCAATGTAATTTTTGCCGATGGTGCTGGAGCGGCTATTTTGCAAGCAACTACTGAGAAAACAGGCATTTTAACTACTCATTTGCATTCCGATGGAAATTACGCGGAAGAACTATATATAAAAGATCCAGGCAGTAGCCGTAAAGTAAGGTTAAGCAAGGAGCTATTAGAGAGTGGGAGTTTTAATGCAGTAATGAATGGGAGTACTGTTTTTAAACATGCTGTGGTGCGCTTTGAGGAGGTAATTAACGAAGCATTAGAAGCTACTGGCAACACATCGGAAGATATAGATTTACTAATTCCGCACCAAGCAAACTTACGAATAAGTCAGTTTATTCAGCGAAAAATGGGTTTGCCTGACGAAAAAGTGTTTAATAACATAATGCATATAGGCAATACAACCGCTGCTTCTATTCCTATAGCTATGAGCGAAGCTTGGGAACAAGGTAAATTAAAAAAAGGCGATTTATTATGTTTAGCTGCTTTTGGCAGTGGCTTTACGTGGGCATCTGCATTGATAGATTGGTCGTACTAGACCTAGCCCGCATTATTCACCCAATGAAGGGATGAAAGGTTTTTGTTGAAAAGCATTTTTTAGATTTTCAAGTACGCTAAGGTTGTTTTTCTTAACGGTAGCGATGTATCCCCTGATTTGCGCAAAATATTGGGCGTGGG
>CAZGDC010000209.1:0-4180 GCA_964524405.1 uncultured Roseivirgaceae bacterium | reverse complement strand
AATAAGAGTCTTATGTCTTTAATCTTTTTGTCTTATGTCCGTCTGGTTAATAACCATCGTTATAAGGTTGGCTAAAATTAATTATTACTACATATTTGTGTTGACACCTTAAACTAAATAATAAATGGATTTGTTTCTTGATTTTTTAAAAACAGTGATACCCGCAGCCTTAGTGCTCTATGGCATGTATTTGGCCATTAAAGTAATGGTTAGTAAGCACCTTCTATCAAAGGAATTAGATTTAAAACAAAAATCTTTAGAAATTACCTTGCCTGTTCGCATGCAAGCTTTTGAACGTATCACCTTATTTTTAGAGCGCATTACACTAGATAACTTGCTTGTAAGGTTAAATAAACCAGGAATGACAGCAGCCATTTTGCATAACGATATCCTCCAAGAAGTTAGAAATGAGTTTAATCATAATGTGGCACAGCAAGTATATTTAAGTGTAAATCTTTGGGGTAAGGTAGTTTCAGCAAAAGAAGATTTAATTACAAAAGTAAACGCCACATACGAAAACACCGACCCTGAAGCCACCTCTATTGAATATGCTAGAGTATTATTAGAATTATCTATGACCTCTGATATTGATTCCGTTACGCTAGCGCTTTCCTCATTAAAAGAAGAAATGGCTAAGTACTATCAAATTTGATAAGGAGTTCTTAAAATAGGCAATAACCTTTATATTTACCTTATGGTACAATTTAAAATACAAGAAAATAAATTTTTTGAAAGAGCTAAAACGAGAGCTTCCAATATTTTAGGAGATAAGCAAAAACTCGAAGAAGTTTTAAATGCTTCAAAAACTCGATTAAAAGAAGTTAATTTAGATAATTCTAAACTCAGTAAACTCGGCCATAACCTTCGCATTTTTTTAAGAATGATTCAAGCCTTTGTTAAAGGGCAGTATAAAGAAGCCCCTTGGAAATCGATGGTGGCCATTGTGGCGGGAGTTATCTATTTTTTAATGCCTATTGATCTTATTCCAGACTTTATTCCATTTACCGGTTTTATCGATGACTTTACTGTTATTATGCTTATTGCCAATGCCTTTCAGCAAGATATAAAGCAATTTGAAGATTGGGATTTAACTAAATAAATGAGTGCAGCTTTATTTATGCTTCAAAAATTACTTCTAAAAAAGCCAGCTGATTTTACCTCCTTATCTGTAATAATGCAAAATTAGAAACACATGAAAACAGTAATTCAACGAGTGCTAAAAGCAAGCGTTTCCATAAATGGCAAGGTAGAAGGAGAAATTACTGTAGGAATGATGATTCTTGTGGGCATTGAACAAGAAGATGAAAAAGAAGATATTGATTGGCTTACTAATAAAATTGCAGGTTTACGCATCTTTGATGATAAAGAAGGGATTATGAATTTCAATATAAATCAAATAGGAGGAGAAGTATTAGCGATAAGCCAATTTACCTTACAAGCAAGTACAAAAAAAGGCAATCGACCTTCTTACATAAAAGCGGCAAAACCAGCAATATCCATTCCGCTTTACGAAGATTTTATATCCACATTATCAACCCTTATATTAGGCAAAGTTACTACAGGTAAATTTGGGGCCGATATGAAAGTATCACTTATTAACGATGGCCCAGTTACCATAATTCTTGATTCAAAAAACAGAATATGACATTAGAAGAAGCCCAAACCCAAGTAGATAAATGGATTAGTACTCATGGTGTTCGGTATTTTAACGAGCTTACCAATATGACGATTCTTACAGAAGAAGTAGGAGAATTGGCTCGAATAATGTCGCGCACCTATGGTGAGCAATCATTTAAAGAATCAGATAAAAAGCATAGCTTACCAGATGAAATGGCCGACATCCTTTGGGTGCTTATTTGCCTTGCCAACCAAACAGGAGTTAATCTAACGGAGGCCTTTCAAAAAAACATGGAGAAAAAAACATTTCGTGATAAAGATCGCCATAAATTAAACCCTAAATTAAAATAGAAAATATGCTTGAATAAGAGGAATCAATGTGCTCTATTTTTTATATTTCATATTTTATATTTCTCATTAATTCTCTATCTTTGCACTCCATTCAAAAAGGATGGCTCCAAAACGGAGATGTGAAATTAAAAACGACCTATTAGCTTGTTAGGTTAATATATTGATTACAAGCGATTTGCATTATGAGTGAAACTCAAAATAAAGCAGAAGAAGCAAAAGCGGAACCTGCAAAAGAAGTAGCAGCAGAAAAAGTTGAAACTACTCCAGAAGTTGCCCCCCCCAAAGTAGCAGAAAAAGAAACGACTAAAGCTAAAGTAGCTTCAGAAGCACCCAAAGAAGAAATTGTTGCTGAAGAAGCCAAAGTAGAAGAGCCGAAAGAAAAAGCTACGGAGGTAAAAGAAGAAGCTACGCCTAAAAAAGAAGAAATAGTTGTGGAAGATTTTGATTGGGATGCTGTATCTACCAAAGGTTTTGGTGATGGATATAGTGCCAAGGAAAAAGAGGACATGGCTAAAATGTACGAAGACACTTTAGGCACGGTAACCGAGCGAGAAGTTGTTCAAGCAACCGTAGTAAGTGTTAGTAATAGAGATGTAATTCTTAATATTGGATTCAAATCTGATGGATTAGTTTCTGCTTCTGAATTTAGAGATACGCCAGATTTAAAAATTGGCGATACTGTTGAAGTTTATGTAGATGAGCAAGAAGACAATAAAGGACAACTAGTTCTTTCTCGTAGAAAAGCAAAAATTGTAAAAGCGTGGGAAAACATTCAGTCTTCGCACGATGACGATACAATAATTGAAGGTTTTGTTAAACGTAGAACTAAAGGAGGTCTTATTGTAGATATCTTTGGAGTTGAAGCATTTTTGCCAGGATCTCAAATTGATGTTAAGCCTATCCGCGATTTCGATATTTTTGTTGGTAAATCGATGGAAGTTAAGGTTGTAAAAATTAATTATACAAATGACAATGTAGTTGTTTCTCATAAGATTTTGATTGAAAAAGACCTTGAAAAACAACGTGCTGAAATATTAAATAACCTTGAAAAAGGACAAGTGTTAGAAGGCGTTATCAAAAATATGACCAATTTCGGTGTATTTATTGATTTAGGTGGCGTTGATGGATTGCTTCATATTACTGATATTTCTTGGGGTAGAATTAATCACCCAGAAGAAGTACTTAAATTAGACGCTACGGTTAAAGTTGTTGTACTTGAATTTGACGAGGGTAAAAAACGTATCTCTCTAGGCATGAAACAACTTACTCCTCACCCTTGGGATGCCATGGCAGAAGGAATGGAAGTAGGAGCTAAAATAAAAGGAAAAATTGTAAACGTTGCTGATTACGGTGCATTTTTAGAAATACAACCTGGTATCGAAGGCTTAATTCATGTATCTGAAATGTCATGGTCTCAGCATTTACGTAACCCATCAGAATTTATGAAAGTGGGTGACGAAATGGAAGCTATTGTGCTTACATTAGATCGTGACGATCGTAAAATGTCATTAGGCATCAAGCAATTAACCAAAGATCCTTGGTTAAAAACGGATGTTGTTTCTAAATATGATATTGGAACTAACCACACAGGAATCGTTAGAAACCTTACGAACTTTGGTTTATTTATCGAACTTGAAGAAGGCATTGACGGCCTAGTTCATGTTTCAGATCTTTCTTGGACGAAAAAAATCAAGCATCCATCTGAATTTATTGCCGTAGGAGGTGAATTAGAGGTTCAAGTACTTGAACTGGATGTTGAAAACAGAAAGCTAGCACTTGGTCATAAGCAATTAGAAGAAAACCCTTGGGATACATTCGAAACTGTTTTTGAAATTGGAACCACTCATAAATGTACCATTAATAACAAAATGGACAAAGGTTCTTTTCTTGAGTTACCTTACGGTATCGAAGGATTTGTTAATGCCAAAAACTTAATAAAAGAAGATGGCTCTAAACCTGCTGTTGGAGATTCCTTAGACTTTAAAGTGGTTGAATTCTCAAAAGGCGAAAAGCGAATATTATTATCGCATACTGCTACGTATAAAGAAGATGAGAAAACAGTTGCTCCTAAGAAAAAAGCAACAGGCAAGAAAAAATCGGCAAGTACTAGTAATCAAGAAGCTACTTCAAGCTTAGGTGATTTATCTGCACTTTCTGCTTTAAAAGAGCAAATGGAAAAACCTGCTGCTAAAAAAACTGTAGCAAAAAAGGC
>CAZGDC010000208.1:0-4194 GCA_964524405.1 uncultured Roseivirgaceae bacterium | reverse complement strand
CAGAACCATAGCTATGCTATGCTTAGGTTTTTTGCCTCAAATACAAACAAAATTTTTGCGTAAAATTCGAAGCATTTATTCTTTAACAGTGCCTAAGGCACTGTTAAAGTAACGTTATTGCCTAAGGCATCATTTATTGAGGTTGCTATTTTACTTTTAGTATAATCTTACCTTTATTTTTATTCCCTTCCATATATTTATGTGCGAGTCGAATATTTTGCCACTCAAACACCGAATCAATTACAGGGTTTATTTTTTTAGCAATAAAAAGAGGGAGTAAGTTTTTGGCAAATTGATTGATTAAATCTGCTTTATAGGCTAAAGAACGAGCTCGTAACGTAGTCCCTTTTATTAAGATACGTTTTTTAAGAATAGGATAGAGGTTGACATTTTCTAACTTCACACCTCCCATTACCGAAATCATCATCAGCGTGCCATCCATTGCAATGCAATCTAGGTTTTGCTTAAAATAGGGGGCTCCTATAAAATCAAGAATGGTGTCTGCTCCTTTGCCACTGGTAAATTTAGTTACTTCTTCGGCAAAATTTTGTGTTTGGTAATTTATAGCTAAGTCGCTGCCAAGCGATTTGCAAATTTCAATTTTAGCACTAGATGAAGTTGTAATTACTTGGCAGCCCAATGATTTAGCTAGTTGAATAGCCGCTGTGCCTACACCACTACCTCCTGCATGAATTAATACGGTTGAACCCTTAGAAGTATTGCTTTCTATTACTAATGCTTGGTAGGCCGTTAAAAAAACCTCTGGTATAGCGGCCGCTTTTTCCAACGTAATTTCGGGGGGTATTTTTATAATAAGTTCTTGCTCAACTGCCACATATTCTGCCTGTCCGCCACCCACCAAAAGTGCCATTACTTTGTCTCCTTTTTGTAGCGTAGCTACTTGGCTGCCAACCGCTGTAATTATGCCAGAGGCTTCTAACCCTAAAATAGTTGATTCGCCTTTTGGTGGCGGATATTTACCTTCTCTCTGTAAAATATCTGCACGATTAAGTGCCGCATAATGCACGTTAATAAGTACTTGATTGGGCTGTATGGCGGGCACACCTGTTTCGCCAATGTATAAGGTGTCTGCGTTTCCAAATGCTGTTTGAAGTATAGCTTTCATGTGTACTACTCATAAAAAACGCTTACCTCCTCTATGGGTTTGCGTGTTAATTTAGGCACATACGTTTCTTCTGCAGGGTAGCC
This sequence comes from uncultured Roseivirgaceae bacterium, assembly GCA_964524405.1. Lineage (GTDB taxonomy): Bacteria > Bacteroidota > Bacteroidia > Cytophagales > Cyclobacteriaceae > JAKISE01. The sequence continues at coordinate 2,985 of CAZGDC010000208.1, read as the reverse complement.
TACAGGTATTAATAAAAAGGGTCTTTCATTGGAAGGCCGATTTAAAATTTTGGTTAAAAATGCCATTGGGCTTGGGGTGTGTGTAAGCCCAACCAACCCTGCATTATGAATGGCCGTTAATAAAAACCCACTCGCTAACCCTACCGATTCGTTTACGTAGTAATTATTTGTTTTATCTCCTTTATCATCAAAATTGTATGATTTTTTAAACACAATGATAAGAGAAGGAGCAATTTCTAAAAAAGGCTTTTCCCAATTGGTGCCTAGGTGTTCTAAATCTTCTAGCCATTCATCGCTCATTCGCCTGGAGTAGCCTTCTTTTTCTTCTTCTTCGGCTGCTATTCTAATCTTTTTTTTAAGCGATGGATTAGAAACTACGCAGAACACCCATGGTTGCTTATGTGCGCCAGAAGGTGCTGTAGAGGCTGATTTAATGATATTTTCAATCACTTCTTTAGGAATGGGCTTATCCGAATAATCACGAACTGTTCTACGCTTATTTAACCAGTTAAAATAGCTAGAAGATCGCTCTATCATTTCTTCAGAATTGTACGTATCACGTTTGTACTCTACAAATGGATGGCCATTAATATCTTTATTGCGCATAATATTTTTAGTTATTTTAACAAATTAAAGCTACTCTTTCCAACCTAACATTTCATCCATTGTGCTAGTTGCTACAAAGTGATAATTAGAACGAGCTTTTTTATAAATATTTTTTGCCATCTGCATGCCACTTTCTGTTTTAATCATTTCTGCATATAAAGGAGATAAAAATTTTCTTCTGCCTGTATTAACTAAAAAATTTTCTAAATTTTGATAGCCTGGCTCGTATTGATGTTTAATTACATGTATCATCCAAGCGGCTAATATTTCTGAATTTCTGGAGTAGGTGAATTGAAAAATAGCATCCAATTTTTGCATTTGCTCTAATGATATGTTTTCGGGTAAATTTCTTAAAAAATGAAGCCATTCATGCGAGCTCCATTTTTTTGCTATTAAATCTTCAGGTGTAAATAGTTCTTCAATTGGGGTTCCATTCGTCCATGCTTCTACTACCTTTTCAACATTGCTAAATCGATCTGATTGTGGTTGTGGGCAATTTTCTGGTAATCCTTGCCCAAATATCCAATCTTTGTATAACTGTGTGTCAATGGCAATGTCATTTTTATCAAAAAGTTTATCGTTTAATTGGGCAATAAATGCATCGGTTGTTATAGATGTAAACGCATTTGAAGTAAAATAGTCTTTCAGAAATACATCAAATTTATCTCTACCAACGCGCTCTTCTAATAGCCGTAAAAAGTAATACCCTTTATCATAGGCAATGGCGGTCATTCCATCGTCAGGATTTCTGCCTTTAAGGTTTAATTTCAACTCCGTATCCTTCGGGTTTTTACCTGCCAAAATCGAATTAACCTCTTCTTTTAAACCTTGCAAACTAAGTAAAGCCAACATTTCAGAATAATCACGGCCATAAACGGCCTCCATAATGCGTTGCTCAAAATACACTGTAAATCCTTCGTTGAGCCAAAAATCGTCCCAAGTAGCATTGGTAACTAAATTACCCGACCAAGAGTGAGCCAGCTCGTGTGCTACTAAGGATACCAACGATCTATCGCCTGCCAATATAGTTGGGGTAGCAAACGTAAGCATGGGGTTTTCCATGCCTCCAAAAGGAAAACTGGGAGGTAAAACAATTAAATCAAATACTCCCCATTGGTAAGGGCCGTATAATTTTTCGGCTGCTTCTACCATTTGCTCCATGTCTTCAAACTCATAAGCGGCTGCTTTAATTACAGAAGGCTCAGCATATACACCTGTTCTTTCACTAAGGCGTTGGTAGGCAATATCGCCTACGGTTAAAGCAAGTAAGTAGGCAGGGATAGGTTTATCCATTACAAAATCATATTCTCCATTTTCAGAAACCTCCCTTGGGTTAGTTGCACTCATTAAAGCCAACATTCCTTGTGGCACTTTTACATGTGCGTTATAGGTAAACCGAATGCCTGGTGAATCTTGAACGGGTATCCAACTACGGGCCAAAATAGCTTGCGATTGGGTAAATAAAAAGGACGATTTTCCATCGGCTGTTTGCTTAGGACTTAGCCATTGCAAGGCTTCGGCATCTGTACTGGTAGAGTAATTAATGCTAATTGTGTGTGTATTTTCCTTTAATTGTATTGTTAAAGGGCTTCCTAAAAAGGGTTGTTCCTTTCCTACTTTAAAAGAGAGAGAAACTCCTTCTTGGTCTTTAATTTCGGTAATGTTTAAGTGATTAGTGTCTAAAATAATTTCGCTAGTTTCCTCCTTTTTTTCAATAGAAAAAGTAGCTAATGCTGTAATAACTTTGGTGTCAAAATCCACTTTAGCATCCCAATTCAAATGGGTAATTATGGCTAATTCTGGCTGAGCAAATGTGTGGTTATCGATTACTTTCATGGGTTCTTTTTCAATAGTGTCCGAAGGTGTACAAGCAAACAAAAGTGCTGATGCGGCAAAAACAATTGCCCATTTTTTTAATGAGATTAACATACTAATACTATTTATAATTACAAAGGGTAAAACTAATACTGTTAATCTAATAGATTGGAGGTTAACCGCATTATTCACCATAAAATTAATACATGTTTATAAATAGCTTATTTTTAGCCAAACGCACTTAGTTTTTCTGTAATAGGGGCCTATTCACCCAACATTAATTTTGGTTAAAAAAGTTATTTTTTAGCTACTCTTCGGCTATTTTTTTAATCGCAGGGCGATAGCCTATTTGGTTTAATTCCCCGACCCTTTGGGTCGGAAACAACTTTGTTTACGTAGTAAACTCCTACTGATACCCCGTCAGCTTGCTGCGGGGTTATTCATTAGATTACCTACCTATTTGGTAGGCAGGCTTCACTCGTGCCTCGTTCGCAATGATGGGTTAACCTTTCTGAAAGTTAATATAAAAAAATCCCGATTAATCGGGACTGCTTTTAAGGATAC
>CAZGDC010000207.1:0-4194 GCA_964524405.1 uncultured Roseivirgaceae bacterium | reverse complement strand
ATTATAAAATTGCGAATAACCTTTTTATAATCAATCTTGCTATTGTCATCTACTCTCATAAATAGTTTTATAAAAGCAGGGTTAATAATTAAAGCAACAAACAACGAAGAACCAAGGGTTATGATTAACGTAATGGGCAAGTACTTCATAAACTCACCCATAATACCTGGCCAAAAAGCCAAGGGTAAAAAGGCTGCCAATGTAGTGGCGGTTGACGTTATAATAGGCAGGGCTACCTCTCCTACTCCGAGTCGAGTTGCTTTTATAGGCGAATACCCTTTTTCCATTAAACGATACACGTTTTCAACCACTACAATGCCGTTATCTACCAACATGCCTAGTGCCATAATAAGGGCAAAAAGTACCATCATATTTATGGTAATACCTAGCACCCCTAGTATTAAAAATGACATAAACATAGAAAGCGGAATGGCCATACCCACAAAAAGTGCATTACGTGTTCCTAAAAAGAAAAGCAAAACCAGCACAACCAATATTACTCCGAATATAATGCTGTTTTCCAAGTTAGAAACCATTTCCCTTGTTTGTTTCGATTGGTCGTTGGTTACTACTATTTCTAGCCCTTCAGGAAATACATCTTTCTTAGCGCGCGCTAAAAGCAACCCAATTTTATCGGTGGCCATCAGTAAATTTGCGCCACTCCTTTTTACCACATCCACCATAATTACAGACTTATTACCTAGTCTGGCATAATTGGCTTTTTCTTTATAATCAAAATTAACGGTAGCTACATCTCGCAAATACACAATATTGCCTTCTTCGTGCTTTACTATTATATCAAGCAATTCTTCGGGCTCATTAAACTCTCCATCAATACGCACGGTTCTTCGTACCCCACCCGAACGGTAGCTTCCGCCCGACATGGTTACATTTTCTGATTGAATGGCTTTTTCGAGGTCGCCAAAATTAAGCTCCATCGACTCCAGCTTAAAAGGATCTACATTTACTTTTACTTCTTTTTCATCTAACCCATGAATTTCCGCTTTCGATATTTCAGGAAATTTCTCTACTTCATCTTTTAAATACTCGGCATATTCTTTAAGTTGATCTACTGAAAAATTGCCTGATAAATTAATGTTTAGGATAGGAAATTCACTCATATCCATTTCAAATATATTGGGATCTCGATCTAGGTCAGTAGGAAGCTCTGTATTGGCTTTATCCACTGCATCTTTTACTTTGGTAAGTGCATCTTCTACGTTGGTTGTTGTGGAAAACTCAACTACAATGGTTGAGTAATCTTGAATAGAAGTAGAAGTAATATTATCAACCGAAGAAATGGTATTTAATTCCTTTTCCAATGGGCGTGTAATAAGGTTTTCTATATCCTGTGGCGAATTACCAGGATGCGATGTTCCAATATAAATTTTGGGTACCTTAACTTCAGGAAAATTCTCTTTTGGTAATGATATATAAGTGCTTATACCAATTAACACGATAAGAAAAGTTAAAAACAAAACCGTAGTGGTATTATTAACAGCCCACGTGGTTAGCTTAAAATCCTTATCAATTTTGATAGTTTTTTTGTTTGTCTTTTCCATCTTAGCTTTTAAACTTTTACTATTCGGCTATTTTTACTTGAGAACCATTTGAAATATCATAGATTCCTTTGTCTATAATTATATCTCCTTCGGATAAACCAGCTACTATTTCGGTATTAGTACCCATCGTTAAGCCTAAGGTTACATCGGTTCTAATGGCTACATTATTGCCTTCTGATTGTTTTAGTTGATAGACAAAAACACCTTTGCTATCTGTAAAAATAATGTTTGTTGGTATGGTTAATGCCCTTTTATTTTCATAATCAGAAACGCTAATAACGGCTATCATATTAGGCTTTATTTGATCGTCTGAAGGTATTATTATTTCTAACTCAAAGGTTCTGTTCTTTGGTTCAATAACTTGACCAATAGCCGAAATTTTTGCACTTAATTGCTTACCTGTAGAAGGAAACAATATAGCAACTTCTTGATTTGGTTTAAATTTACCTACATACGATTCTGAAACAGTTGCTTTAATATACATATCTGCCAAGCTCACTAATCGTAAAATTGGCTGCCCTGGTTGTACATTTTGCCCTACTCTTACATCTACACGATCAATAACGCCAGAAAATGGTGCTTTAATTATCGTTCTATTCAGTTGCGAATGAGCCGTTGCCAACTTACGCTCTAGCGAATTTTTATTATTCTTAGTTTGTAAATACTGTACCTCAGATCCTATATTTTTATCCCACAGCTTTTTCTGGCGAGTATAAATAGTTTGGGCCAACTCTAGCGATGTTCTTAATTCGGCAATGGTATTACGTAGCACTGCTGCATCTTGTATAACCATCGTTTGTCCCATTTTTACGTTCTCGCCTTCTTTAACTAGCACGGTGGTTACTCGGGCAGAAATTTCGGGCGAAATAGTAATATTTCCTCTCGCTTTTACTGCACCTCTAACATCAATTAAGTGTTTAAAAATGGTTGGCTTTAGTGTAATTGTTGTTACCAACGAACGATTATCATTAATCTGTAAAACACCCGCAGCCTCTAGCTCAACTTTAAGTTCATGCACGTTGGCTTTTTGAGAAGCTAGTTCTGTTTTAGCTTCTTCATATTCAGCTAGTTTTGTATCCAAATCTGTTTTGGGTTTACAAGCAGCAAATGTTATAAAAGCTACTATTAATATAATTCCTGTATTTTTCATAATATACATTGGGGGTTTCCTGCTTATAATAATTTTCCTATCGATTTTTTGTAATCAACTTTTGCAATTAATGCGTTGTACAACGCAACAAAAAAATTTGTTTGTGCTTCTTTATAATCGGCATCGGCATTTATTACTTCTAAGTTTGACCCCACCCCTACTTGAAATTTTTCTTTGGTAATTTCATACACTTCTTCCGATAATTTCATGTTCTCTACTTGCACATTCATAACGTTTACGCTATTCTCATAGTTGGTACGTTTTTGTTCAATTTCAAGATTTAAGCTATTTTTAAGAAGGTCGTAATTATTATGTACTTGGGCTAGTTTAGCTTTTTTCTGTTGCAAAACCCGTTGCTTTCTAAATCCATCAAACACAGGCACACTCATTCTTACACCTGCCAAACCAAAATCGAACCACTCGTTGCCAATATTAAACAAATTCGCCCCTTCTCCTGTACCAGCTATGGCGCCAAGTGTTGCATACAAATCTAATTTAGGCAAGTACTCTACTTTTGTTCTTTTAATATCTAGCAATGCAAGCTTTTCGTGTGTTTGAAGGATGGTATATTCCACCCTTTGCCCGTACTCAAACTCCTCTTCTACCTCATCCTCAAATATCTCAGCGGTAAGTTTATCGGTTAATGTAAGCTCCTCCTCTATTGGCATGCTTAATTGAAATTTTAAAATCGACTCCGAAATGATTAACATCTTTCTCGAATTTTCTTTATTTACTTTAATATTATTAAATTGAACTTGTACTCTATTTACATCAATTTTTTCGGCAAATCCACTTTGATACATCTCTTTTGTTTCTTGAAGTAGGGTATCTAAACGATGATAGTTTTTTTCAACAAGCTCAATTGTTAGTCGATTAACCAATACTCCATAATATGCTTTACTAACTGCTTCAACTACATCTATTTTTGATTTAATATGGCTTTTAGTCGATAGCTCTTTATAGGTTTTTGCCGCATCTAATCCTACAAAAAATACCCCATCAAACAGCATTTGGGTTGCGCCTATCGAAGCATTACCTGAGTAATCGGTTCCAAAAGCTACTGCTACCTGCCCCCCTGGAGGGGCTCCTGGAATAAACTCAGAAGGCAAAAAACTAACTGGTAACGAAAAATTATGAGAAATATCAAGGTTTGCATTTATTTGAGGCAAGCCCGCAGCAATATTTTCTTGAACTACTCCTTCGGCCACATCAATTTCTAGTTGCGCATTTAATATGTTTTGGTTATGCTCAAGTGCATAATCAATTGCTTGTTGCAAACTCATTTGTTTAATTTCTTGAGCCGTAGAAATTAACGCCAACAAAGACAAACTAAATGCAACTAATAGTTTTTTATACATAACTAATTTTCATTTTTATACTTTTCAAACAATTTAACCCCTTTAACCGTAAGCAAACCATAGATATAGTGATCAAACATTTGCACATGTACTTCGGTAATATCAAATTCTTCTTTTGGAAATG
>CAZGDC010000206.1:0-4236 GCA_964524405.1 uncultured Roseivirgaceae bacterium | reverse complement strand
AAGAATTAACAATGTACAATTAGCACTGTTTCTAAATTAGAAATTATACATTATACATTATAAATTGTTAATTAATAATTAAAATTTGACACATTATGTTTGATATGATGAAAATGATGGGCAAAGTAAAAGAGGCTCAATCAAAAATGAAAGAAGTACAAGATGGGCTAGCTAACCTTATTACCGATGGTGAGTCGGGTGGTGGAATGGTTAAAGCCATTGTAAATGGCAAAAAACAATTGGTTGATTTAATAATTGACGAGAGCTTGTATAACCCTGAAGACAAGGATATGCTCAAAGATTTAATTATAGCTGCCACCAATATTGCTATGGATAAAGCAGATATTTTGGCCAAAGAAGAAATGAAGAAAGCTACCGAAGGCATGTTGCCTAATATTCCAGGCTTGGATTTATCTTCCATGATGTAATGGCCACCACAGCCATTGCAATACTAAATTTTAATGGGCAAAAGCATTTAGCAATGTTTTTGCCCACTCTTATTAAACACAGTGGCAATACACCTATTTACATTGGCGATAATGCCTCAACAGACGATTCGGTAGAATTTATAAAGAAAAAATTTTCGCAGGTTCATCTTATTGAGTTAAAAGAAAATTATGGCTACAGTAAAGGCTATAACCAACTACTTAAACATATTTCGTTTGATTATGTTGCACTTGTAAACTCCGATATAGAAGTTACCAATAACTGGCTAACGCCTTTAATTGCCGTTTTAGAAAGCAATACGCAAATAGCCGCTGTTCAGCCCAAAATAAAATCATTCCACACTAAAACCCACTTTGAATATGCAGGAGCTGCAGGTGGTTTTATAGATACGTATGGCTACCCTTTTTGCAGAGGTAGGCTCTTCGACACCTTAGAAGAAGACCAAGGGCAATATGATACCAACATACAAATAACATGGGCAAGTGGTGCTTGTTTTTTAGTACGAAAATCATTATTTGATAAAGTTGGCGGTTTTGATGATGATTTTTTTGCCCACATGGAAGAGATTGACCTTGGCTGGCGTTTTATAAACAATGGATATAAAATAAATTATACCTACCAAAGCACCGTATATCATGTAGGCGGAGGCACACTTGCTTATGAATCTGCCTTTAAAACCTATCTCAATTTTAGAAATGGGCTTTACCTGCTCATTAAAAATTTACCTAAAGCACAACTAAGAAAGAAACTGGCTATACGCATACTCTTGGATTGGCTAAGTGCGCTTTATTTTTTAGTTCAAGGAAAATGGAAACAATCTATTGCGGTACTAAAAGCGCATAAAAAAGTATTTTTGACTACCTCTTATTTTAAGAAAAAAAGGCAAGAGCCAATAACAAAATCTAGCCTATTAAAGCCTTACTCTATTGTTTGGAAGTACTTTGTGAAAGGAATTAAGAAATACTCCAACCTTAACAACTCTTAACAGTGCCTTAATAATACCACGCAGAATTAAATCTTCGCAAATGTTTACGAATATTCATTACAAACGCCAACGCAATATAAACTAAAATAGGGGACCCAAACGTTAGGAATGAGGCATAAATAAAAGACAATCGGATGCTTGAGGTTGCAATTCCTAGCTTTTCTCCTATACGTGCGCAAACACCAAATATTTGATGTTCAACAAATCTTTGTAGTTTTTTCATCTATCGCAAAAATAATTAATGCAAATTAATAATACAAACCTGCCAAGTATAGATGATTAACGTATTTTTTTTATATCATTGCAAATCATTTTGAAACTACCTAATTAATTAAAAACGAAAATATTAAAAAATGAAAAAAATCCTAAATGCGGTTATCTTGTTGGCTGTTTTAACCTTAAGTGGGTGCTCAATTACCAAAATGGCTAAATTGGCAGCGGATCAACAGTTAGATGTAACCCCCAACCCAGTAGAGCTACATGGCGACTCTGTAAAATTTGACATCTCTGCCACACTTCCAGTAAAAATGCTGGTAAAAGAAAAAGAGTATATTCTTAATGTGGTTTACCAATATGGTGACCAAGAATTAGCATTAGAATCAATTGTATTTAAAGCAGCTGATTATCCTAATAGCAAAGAATCACAGCCTACAGCTTCTGAAAGTTTCTCATTTGCTTATACGGATGCCATGAAAAGCGGCAACGTAGTAGTTAAAGGAATTGCTAGAGACCCTCGAAAAGATAAAGAGGTGGCAGCAGAACCAATGACGGTTGCTCCTGGTATTATTACTACTTCTCAATTAGTTAAACCTGTTTATTTTGCAGCTTTTGCAGATCATGGGTATAATAATCAAGAAGAATTAGTTCCTACTAATATCGATTTCTTTTTCGACCAAGGACGTGCTAACCTTAAATACTCTGAAAGAAGAAGTAAAAGAGGGTTAGAATTTGAAGCATTTATTGCCGATAAAAATGTAACGAGAACAGTAACAATAACAGGTACTCACTCTCCAGAAGGAACGGAACGCATTAACTCTAAACTATCGAATGATAGAGCTGCAGTTATTGAAGCATTTTACAGAAAGCAAATGGATAAATATGATTATAAAGGCACAGCCGATTCAATCAAATTTATTTTAAAGCCTATTGTTGACGATTGGAACGGACTAAAAGCTGCGCTAGCAACTTACGAAGGAATTTCTGAAGATTCAAAATCAGAAATGTTAAATATTATTAATGGCCCTGGTGCTTTTGAAGATAAAGAAAAAGCACTTCGTAATGTAAATGGATACAAAAATGTATTTAAAAATGTTTACCCAGGGTTACGTTCTGCTAAAACAGCAATATTGAATGTTAAAGAGAAGAAAACCGATGCAGAAATTGCTGTTTTGGCTAAAGGAATTGTTGATGGATCGGCTTCTGCTGATACTTTATCAATCGAAGAATTAATGTATGCTGCTAGCCTTACTCCTGATTTATCAGAAAAAGAAGGCATTTATAAAGCTGCCATTACTAAAGCTGACTCTTGGAATGCACACGCTAACTTAGCTGCTACTTATGTAGAAATGGCGAAAGAGGATGCTTCTAAAGCAACTGAGTATGCTGGTTTAGCCGAAACTCAAGTAGATCTTGCAAACGGGAAACAAGAAAGTGCTGAAGCTTTTGTAACTGGCGCATCTGTTTATGCTTTTCAAGGTAACCTTGCAAAAGCACAAGATGCTATTGCAAAAGCCGAGTCGTTATCTGCTGATAGTGAAACTACCCAAGGAATGAATGGGGTTAAAGGATACTTAGCAATTAGAACTGTTAATTATAAAGGAGCAGTATCTTATTTATCCAGTGCTAACGCTACTTCTGATAATTCTTTCAACTTAGGTCTTGCCTATCTTTTAGATAAAGATAATGACAATGCATCCTCTTCTTTTGGAGATGCTATAAGTGCTGATAATACTAATGCAGATGCGTATTATGCATTAGCAGTAACTGAAGCAAGAAAAGGAAATGCTGACAAAGTAATTGAAAACTTAAAGCAAGCCATTGACTTAAATGCTGAGTTAAAAGGACAAGCAATTAAAGATTTAGAATTTCAAAGCTATGTAGCTAATGCAGGATTCTCTGCTTTGTTACAATAGTTTTATTAATACAAATACACTTAAAAAGACCATGTTAGCAAATGCTAACATGGTCTTTTTTTGTCTTTTTAGCCTAAATCATACCTGACTTTAGCCTATATTTAGATAACGATTTTTCTAGCAAAATGAAAACACCTTACCTAAAAGCATCCCTCCTCCTTTTAATTTTGCTGTTAATCTCATTTAGTAGCTTTAGCCAAGATAATAAGCTAAAAGAAGCCGCTCGAGAAATTATGATAAGCGCAAAAACCTGTGCCCTCATTACTATTAATAAAGAGGGGAAAACAAATACGCGAGCAATGAACCCTTTTCAACCCGAAGCAGATTTTACTGTTTGGTTTGGCACCAATCCTCATAGCAGAAAAGTGCAGCAAATAAGGCAAAATCCAACTATATCGCTCTATTACTTAGCGAGTGATGCCACGGGTTATGTTGTGCTCTATGGCAAAGCTGAGCTAGTAAACGAACCAAGTAAAAAAGATACGTATTGGAAAACAGAATGGGATGGTTTCTATCCCGATAGAATCAATGGTTATATTCTTATCAAATTTACGCCAACATGGATGGAAGTAATAAGTGAATCGAGAGGCATAACAGGTGATTCCTTAACTTGGAAAGCTCCATCTTACCTATTTGGAATAATAAATGATAGGTAGCTATTCTGCCTCCTTA
>CAZGDC010000205.1:0-4237 GCA_964524405.1 uncultured Roseivirgaceae bacterium | reverse complement strand
GATTTTTGGGCAATTTTACGAGAGGCCTCCAAATGTTTTGTACTTAATGTTACGAGTTTTTCTCTTTCTAAATTGCTATATTTATAAGGGTCGTCAAATAATCCTAAGTTAAATTTTAGCGTTAATACTCTTTTAACGGCTTCCTCTATTAAATCCTCTTCTATCAAACCCTCTTGCACCAACTCTTCGAGGTGGTTAATGTAGGCATCTGCTTCCATATCCATATCGGTGCCAGCAATTATTGCTTGCAATGCGGCTTCTTTATTATTGGCAACTGTGCCATGCGCTATTTGCTCGCCAATGGAGTTCCAGTCCGAAACAACCATGCCTTTAAATCTCCATTCGTCCTTTAATAATTCTCGAAGTAAATATGTGTTTGCGGTAGCAGGTACTCCATCAATATCATTAAAGGCATTCATAAAAGTAGCTACGCCTGCCTCCGAAGCTGCTTTAAAAGGGGGTAAAATGGTATTTAATAACTCGTGCCTGCCAATATTAACTGTATTATAATCGCGTCCGCCTTCTGCAAAGCCATACCCTGCAAAGTGCTTAGCACAAGCGGCTATGGTATTATTATCGGCTAGGTTATCTCCTTGAAACCCTTTAATGCGAGCTATTGCAATTTGAGAACCCAAATAAGGGTCTTCTCCTGCGCCTTCCATTACCCGGCCCCATCGTGGGTCACGGGCAATGTCAACCATGGGGGCAAACGTCCAATGCAAGCCTGCTGCCGATGCTTCTGTAGCCGCAATTCGGGCAGAATGCTGAATGGCATCTAAATCCCAAGAGGCACTTTCTGCAAGTGGTATGGGCATTATAGTTTTATAGCCATGTATTACATCAAACGAAAATAAAAGGGGGATGCCTAGCCTAGAATTGTCTACTACTTGTTGTTGTACTCTTCTTGTTTCGGCAGCGCCTACAACGTTAAGAACAGCGCCTACGCCTCCACTAATTAATCGTTCAAATCTAATTTTATTATCTCCTTCCTTTTCGCCTGGCCCAGTAATATGCGGCCCAATGGAGTATTGGTTTAACTGGCCTATTTTTTCGGCTAACGTCATAAGCGAGATAATGGAGTCAATTTTATGCGCTATTTGTTGGTCTTTATTTAGCTCCAAATTGTTTTTGGAAGTGCAAGAGGCAATTACTACTGTAATAAGAATAAAGAGGGGGTTTATTTTAAGTTGCATAAATGGGTGTTTATTTAAGAGGAATATAATTACATTATTTACAGCCGTTGTAAATAATGCTAATTTAAAATCAAAATGCTTGATAAATAAATTGATACACTAAATAAGGTAAGCTCTTTAAATAAGTAGCTTAAATTATGTACAACATAACTACATCAGTCTAATTCTTATGTTCATCAACTATACTTCACTATATTTACAATAATCTATAAAGTATTCGTCACGAAAAAAGGCATTTGTTTACTCAAAATTGATTTTGGATGAACAGATGCAAAAAGCAGATTGCTATAAACTAACACTATTGAATAGACTTATTTACTTGACAATATATGTGCTCTTGGGGGCTTCGGGTTTACTAGCGCAAGACTTAAACTTGGGAATTCCGTTTAGTACTAATTATACTAAATCGGATTATAGTGCGGGAGCATCTAATTCATCTATTGCGCAAGATAGCAGGGGTATCATGTACTTTGGTAATAGCGAAGGATTACTAGAGTTTGATGGTTCTACTTGGAGAAATTATGCGCTCCCGAACAAAACATTTATACGATCGATGGCTATTGACTCCAATGGCAATATTTATGTGGGAGGGCAAGGAGAGTTTGGGTTTTTTAATGTGAATGCAGATGGAAAACTTGTTTACCACTCGTTAATTGATAAAATACCAAAGGCATATCAAAATTTTGATGATGTATGGCGAATAATTATTACTACAGATGGCGTATTTTTTAATACGTTTCGATATATTTTCCAATATTCAAACAGTAATATTCAAACACTGATACCAGAAGAATCATTTGGGTTTTTATTGCCGGCATATAATAATTTTTGGGTTCAAGATAAAAATGTTGGTTTAAAATATTTTATAAACGAGGGTTTGAAGATAATTGAAAATTCGCCTAATTTTAAAACGAGTGAAATTGCAGCCTTAATGCCTTCAAAAAAGGATGAAATTATTATTATTACCTATGCCAATGGGTTGTTTAAATTTGATAAAATAAATGGAAGTTTAAGATGGAATACTTCTGCCAATGCGTTGATAAAAAGGAGCAACCCCTATTGTGGAATTAAACTAAAAAACGGGAATTATGCTATTGGCACTTCTAATAATGGGATTATATTTTTAAATGAGGAAGGGGAGATTATTCAACATCTAACAAAAGGACGGGGTTTAAATAACAGGTCGATAAATTATTTATTTGAGGATAAAAAAGGTAATTTGTGGGCAGCTACTAATAATGGGATTACCTATATAGACATTCAATCTCCATTTACAAATATTGATGAGCAGATTGGAGTTTTGGGAGCAGGCTATACTTCATTTTATAAAGATAAAACCCTCTACTTAGGAACAAACATTAGCTCATTTTATTCTAAACTTTCCTTTAATAATTCTACTAATTTTAGAAATTTTAAATCTATTGAGTCGGGGAGTGGGCAAACTTGGAATATTTCAGAGGTGGATGGAACATTATTCCTTGGCCAACATCATGGAACATCTATTATTGAAGATTATAAGGCTACTAGGATATCGACTACATTGGGTGGATGGAAGTTTAATTCTATTGCAAATGCATCCAATACGATATTGGAAGGGCATTACAAAGGGTTTAATGTTTTTGTAAAAGATAGTATTACAAACGAGTGGGTTTTTAAAAATAAAATCGAAGGTTTTGATGAATCTTCCAGAATAATTGAGCAAGATAGTTCGGGAGTTATTTGGATGGCGCATGGTTATAAAGGCATTTATAAAATAAAGCTTAACCAATCTTTAAATAGCGTAATTGATACGAAACTATATACTAACGAACATGGCTTGCCTTCAAAAGTATTTAATAATGTGGCTAATATAGAAGGGGAAATTATTTTTACTGGAGAAACGGGCATATACGAGTATAATTGGTTAGAAGATCGATTTAAGTCGCATAAAAAATGGACGGCTATATTAGACTCTACTAAACATACTAAAAAATTAATAGAGGATAAAAGGGGTAATATTTGGTATGTATTAGGAGAAGAAGTAGGCATACTACAACGTTTGGATGATGGAACGTATAGTAATAAAACCAATTTGTTTGGCAAACTAAAAGGGAAGTTAGTATCTGGGTTTGAGCATATAAATCCATTTATGGAGAACTATGTATTATTTGGTACGGATGAAGGATTTATACTCTACCACCCTTTGAAAGAAAATGAACAGAATGATAATTCTTATAATGCGATTATAAGAGAGGTAAAAATCTTAAATAATAATGCTGATTCTAGTTTATACTATGGTAACATGTCTCTTCAAGATAGCTTAACCTCAAGTAGCGGCATTCGCTTATCTTATGCCAATAACTCGCTTAGGTTTACTTATTCATCTATTCATTATCAAGATGCAAACCAATTAATGTACAAGTATTATTTAGAAGGGTTTGAAGTGGATTGGTCGCAATGGAATGATTCAAAAGAAAAAGAATACACCAATTTGCCAGAAGGGAGTTATACATTTAAAGTAAAAGCAAAGAATTTAAATAATATAGAAAGCTCAGTGGCAAGCTATACATTCAGTATTTCGCCTCCTTGGTATAGAAGCATTTATGCCATTTTTAGCTATTTTTTGTTATTTATGCTTTTTATATATGTAAATTTTTTATTTACAAGAACAAAATATGAAAAAGAAAAGGACTCGCTGTTACAGGCACAAGAAAAAACATTAAAAGTTAAGGAAGAAAAGTTTGCTGAAATATCTAAACAAACAGAAGAAAAATTAATAAATCTTAAAAACGAAAAATTGGAGGCAGAGATGCTCCATAAAAACAAAGAACTTGCGGCTTCTACTCTACATATTATTCATAATAATGATTTTTTAACCAATGTGAGTGAAAAGTTAGAGGAGGTTTCGAAAAGGGTTAAGGTAAAAGAAGCACAACGAGAAATTAACAAATTGGTAAAAACCATTAAAAAGGATATCGTGCATGATGTGGATTGGAAAAAATTTGAAATTCATTTTGATGCTTCGCACGAAAATTACCTAGCTAGGTTAAGAGAGCGTTTTCCTC
>CAZGDC010000204.1:0-4246 GCA_964524405.1 uncultured Roseivirgaceae bacterium | reverse complement strand
TAAAATAATGACCAATTATGAAGCTTACGCAATTTGACTTATAATTAATATTATGTTAAATAGGGTATTAAACAAAAAAATAGGCGAGTGTATGGCCCCGCCTATTCTATTACTTTTTTTAAGTAGTAAATTAATCTTCAGATACGTAACCTAGTGCTTTACGTTTCTCATACAATTCATTTGCTTTTTTATTATCGTGAAGCTTTGCATAAACAGCTTGTAAATTTTGTAAACCAAGTGCATCATTTTCATCCAACGTTATAACCTTTTCTAATAAAGGAAGTGTTTTTTTATACTCCTCAAATGCTTCTTTTTCGGCTTTATCAATATTTTTACTATACTCTTTTATCGATAACTCATTTACCGCATGCATGATTGCATCTCCTTTACCAATGTATAGCACCGATAGGTTAATAAGTGCATTTCTATCATCTGGTTTCATTTCCAATGCTTTTACATAATATAATTCCGCATTCTCATCATCTTCGGTCATATCGTATAACATGGCTAAATTAGAGACCAACAATTCATTTTCAGGCTCTTTCTCTAGGGCATTTTTTAATTGGATGATAGCTTCATCTATTTTATCCATTTTTATTAAAATATCTACTTCCTGACGCTGATAATTAAGTTCTTCCGGAAATTTCTCTTGTCCTAATCTAACGTATTTAAGTGCTGTTTCTTGATCTTCTTTTTGATTAAGGTAAATAAAGACCACACTGCTTAGTACACTGGTAGAATAGGCATCCATTTCGATGAGTTTTTCATAATTCATCAATGCATCATCATATTGCTCAATTTCTTGCGCCATCATAGCACCATATAAATAGCCCGTGGTATCGGTTGGGTCAATAGCAGACACATCCATAAAATTTTGATAGGCATCTGCATAATTCTTATTATTATAATTTTCAACCCCTTTGTTTAAGGCTCTACCATATAGTTGGTCGTACGCAATTTGTGCTATTCCCTTATAGGTGGATCCTTCTTTTTCGAGTTCAAGTGTTTTTTTATAGCTCTCAGATGCTAATTTTAATGCCTCTGGGTATTTAGCTTTTAAGTCTTGATCTTCCGATTGCGATATTTTATCATATATCTGAGCCCTAGTGTACCAAGTTTTGCCTTTATTCATTGTTTTTTCAAACGTAATGGCCGGCTCTATTAGTTCTGCCGCTGCTGCTAGTTCTGCAGATGGAGATTCGCCCTTAGCAGTTATTGTTCCTGCTTTTGTTAAAAGAGTATTGGATTTGGAAACATTTTTTCCTTGACCAAATACTGTAATAACAGCACCTAAAAAAAAGGTCAACATCATTAACTTTTTCATCTTTATAAATTTTTGGTTTTACTTTTATAATTTTTTCTATTTTTTCTAAACTAGTCTTAGCTTATTCTTTTGCATCTGTTGCTTCCTCATTAGAATTGTTTTCAGGAGCATCAATGTTATTCTCATCCATTTTTTCTTCTTCTGATCCTTCAATTAGCTCAATTTTTGCAATAGATGAAATCTCATCTTTTTCATTAAGTCGAATGAGTTTTACTCCTTGAGTTGCTCTACCCATAACACGTAAGTTTGCTACTTCCATACGTATGGTAATACCACTCTTATTTATTATCATAAGTTGGTCAGTGTCAACAACTTCCTTAATGGCAACCAAAGTTCCTGTTTTCTCAGTTACGTTCATTGCTTTTACACCTTTACCGCCTCGTTTGGTGATTCTGTACTCTCCTACTTCTGAGCGTTTTCCATAGCCTTTTTCAGATACTACTAATAGCGTTGCATCTTCACGAGCTACACAAACCATGCCGACAAGTTTATGTGCATCTTTATCAATGCGCATGGCACGTACTCCAGTAGCGGTTCTTCCCATAGATCTAACATCAGATTCGTGGAAATGAATAGCCAAGCCTTTAGAGCTAGCAATAATAATATGGTTATTACCATTGGTAAGGTTAACATCTAACAAATGGTCTCCTTCTGCAATATTAATGGCATTAATGCCATTAGTTCTTGGTCGAGAATAAGCTTCTAAGCTAGTTTTCTTAATAGTGCCGTTTTCGGTACACATCACAATAAAGTTATTATTGATATAGTCTTCATCAACTAAACTTTTAACGGCAATAACTGCTTTTACTTTATCGCCCGATTCAATGTTGATTAGGTTTTGAATAGCTCTACCCTTGGTAGCTTTGCCTCCTTCTGGTATTTGCCATACTTTTTTCCAAAATACTTTACCCGATTCGGTAAATATGAGCAAGTAATTATGATTGGTAGCTACAAATAAGTGTTCTGTAAAATCCGAATCTTTGGTTATAGCACCTTTGGAGCCAACTCCGCCCCTGCCTTGTGTTCTATATTCTTTAAGTGCCGTACGTTTTATATAGCCTTCATGCGATATGGTAAGCACCATTTCTTCATCAGGTATCATATCTTCGGCCGTCATATCATCAGCAGCGTGCTCAATTACCGATCGTCTTTCATCTCCATAACGTTCTTTTATTTCCGCAAGTTCATCCTTAATAATGCCCATTCTAATAGACTCATCACCAAGAATTTCATTTAAACGTGCAATCAGTACTTGAATTTCATCGTATTCTTTCTGTATTTTTTCACGCTCTAGTCCTGTTAAACGCTGCAAGCGCATTTCCAAAATGGCTTTGGCTTGAATTTCGCTTAATTCAAACTTTTTTATTAGGCCTTCTTTCGCAATTTCAGGATCACGAGAGCTACGAATTAATTTAATTACTTCATCTAAATTATCTAGCGCAATTAAATACCCTTGTAAGATATGTGCTCTTTTTTCTGCTTCTCTTAATTCATATTTAGTTCTTCTAATAACCACTTCGTGGCGGTGATCCACGTAATGATGAATCATATCTTTCAGATTCAACATCTCAGGACGGCCTTTTACCAACGCAATGTTATTTACACTAAACGAAGATTGCAGTTGCGTGTGCTTATAAAGGTTATTAAGTACAATATTAGGAATTGCATCCTTTTTAAGGTCATATACCACGCGCATACCATTTCGATCCGATTCATCTCGAATGTCAGAAATGCCTTCAATTTTTTTATCGTTGATAAGTGCAGCGGTTTTTTCAATCATCGAAGCCTTATTTACCTGATAAGGTATTTCCGTTACAATAATTTGCTCCTTGCCTGTTTTTGTTTCATCAAAATGAGCTTTGGCTCTTAAAACAATTCGTCCCCTACCCGTTTCAAATGCTGACCTCACACCTGTATAACCATAAATAGTTGCTCCTGTAGGAAAATCTGGAGCAATAATATGTTCCATCAACTCTGCTATAGTAATATCATTATTATCTATATAAGCCGTAATTCCATTCACAACCTCTGTTAAGTTGTGCGGTGGCATATTGGTTGCCATACCAACAGCAATACCCGATGCGCCATTTAAAAGCAATGTAGGGAGCTTCGCAGGCATTACAGTTGGCTCCTTTAATGAATCATCAAAATTAAGCTGAAAATCAACCGTATCTTTATTGATATCCGTTACAAGCTCATCAGCAATACGCTTTAAACGTGCTTCGGTATAACGCATAGCTGCAGGCGAATCACCATCAACTGACCCAAAGTTTCCTTGGCCATCAACCAATGGATATCGTAACGACCACGGTTGTGCCATACGCACCATGGCTTCATAAACAGAAGAATCACCATGTGGGTGATACTTACCTAGCACCTCTCCTACAATTCTTGCAGATTTTTTATGTGCTTTATTATAGGTTACTCCTAAATCGAGCATGCCATACAACACTCTACGGTGTACTGGTTTTAGTCCATCACGAACATCTGGTAATGCCCTAGAAACGATTACTGACATCGAGTAATCGATGTAAGCTGCCTTCATTTCGTCTTCAATATTTATTGGAATAATGGTCTCGGAGCTAAACTGCTCCTCATTCTCGTCCTCTGCCATTTATGGAGATATAGGTTATTAAAAATTTAAGTCCAAAAATACAATTAATATTCTTTAATAAACTACCCCGAGGCAGAGCCATCGGAGTATTAGTTGGGGTTTGCTTTGCAAACAATCTTGTTTCCGACCCAAAGGGTCGATAAATTAAACCAAATGGGCTATCGCCCTGCGATTAAGGCAAGTAAGCGAGTGATAAAGTGAGGTCTGGGTGTGTCTAAAACTTAGGCTAAAATAAATCTGAAAAATAGGCTTGAAATTTACTTTATATAGGGTTGTAAATTAATAAGGATTTTTCTTCTTTCTATTTT
>CAZGDC010000203.1:0-4260 GCA_964524405.1 uncultured Roseivirgaceae bacterium | reverse complement strand
ATTTGCCAGGTGGATAAATGTGGTTTGGTTTTCATGTTTATTTATTTGTGAGCACCAAGTAACTCCAAGGTGCCAAAACGATTTCATTACCTCTATTAACAGTTATAGACTTGTTGGTAAAGTAATTTGTTAATACCGTAGTTTCTAAATCAGTTGTAATTGTGGCCGTTTGAGTGGTATCAGACATATTGAAGAATGCCATTGCTTTATCTGTGCTATTAGCTCTTGTAAAGGCAAAAACATGTTGATTGTCGGTTTCTATCTTATTTAATTTACCATTTTGTTCACCATTCCATAAAGCGGAATTTTTCTTTTTTAACTCATTAAGTTGTGTATAAAGCGTACGGTAATTGGAGTTTTTCCAATCGATACTGTCTTTTTCAAAAAAAGCCAATCGTTTGTCTAGCCCTGCTTCTTGTCCGCTATAAATTAAAGGCATGCCTGGCACCAAATAACTAAACACGGCCATTAATTCAGCCGCATCTCCCATGCGCTCTTTTACCGTTCCATTCCATGAATTTTCATCGTGGTTACTGGTAAAATTCATTCGAATGTCATCTGATTGATATAAAGAATCGTATTTTTTGAAGTAAGCATCAAAATGAGACGCATTCATTTTTCCTTGAGCTACTTCATTCATTATATGATGAAGCTCCCAACCATAATTCATATCAAATGCGGTTTGCATATGGTCGGGTTGCTCGGCTTCGGCAAGCATAAACATTGGTTTAATACTGTCTAGCTCAGCTCTAGCTTTATTCCAAAAATCAGTGGGCACCATCATGGCTACATCGCACCTAAAGCCATCTACATCGGTTTCAGTTACCCAATATTTTAATGAGTTAATCATATAGTTACGCATTTCCTCATTGTCATAGTTTAAATCAACTACGTCTGCCCAATCGGGCACGGGGGCATAATTATTTCCTAAGGAGTCTTTACTGTACCAATCTGGGTGCTCGTTAATAAGGGGATTGTCCCATGCGGTGTGGTTGGCTACCCAATCGAGAATAACGTACATGCCTAAATCGTGTGCTTTAGATACAAGCCTTTGCATATCTTCTAGTGTGCCAAAATCGGGGTTTACCGCTCGATAATCTTTTACGGCATAAGCACTTCCCATGCCACCTTTTCGTTTTTCTTCACCAATAGGAAAGATGGGCATTAACCAAAGTATGTCAACACCTAAACTGTCTAATTGAGGTAGGTGTTCGATAAAGGCATTTATGGTGCCTTCGGGGGTGTATTGCCTGATATTTACTTCGTAAATGGTCGCATTTTTGCTCCATTCTTTAGGGTCTTCAATTACTACGTCTTCTACAATTGTATCTTCAGTTGTAGCACAACTTATGGCAAGGGTTAAACTTGCGAAAAGCATAAAAAAAGGTATTTTTTGTTTAGTCATTATAGCGTATTTTATATCCGTATGGTGGTATTGTTAATCTTATTTTATTGTTTTCTATAGAAATTGTATTTCCTTCTAAATCTAATAATTCGCTTGCTTTTACATCAATTTCAATAATAACTTCTGAGCTTGATTTATTTACCGCTATATAGGTATTGGTTTCAAAATAGTTTCGCGAAAAAACCATCGTTGAATCGGTAACATCAATCATTATTAAATCGCCATAGATAAGTGCGAGGTTGCTTCTTCTAAATTTGGCTAGTTTTTTAACAGAATTTAAGGTGGTTTGTTCATTTACATTATGGTTGGTAAAACGCATCATCCTACGGTTATCAGGGTCATTACCACCTGTCATACCAATTTCATCACCATAATACAGCACTGGAATACCCGGAATACTTAAATTAAAAGCCATAAAAGCATTTAGCTTAGCATAAGCAGTAGTGTCAACCACCTGAATGTTTCTGTTCCAACCCGCATATTTCGAATCTTCATCAAACCGAATACTGCCATCTGCCAAGGCCATAAAACGAGGTTTATCTTGATTGCCGGATATGTTGCCCATTAAATGGTGGCTTCCAAAATATCTTTCTGACTCCGCAAGAGATGTGGCTAAAGTTTTGAATGATGTTGTAGGGTTTGCAAAAGCTTGCAGGGCAGCATCGTACATATTAAAATCAAATTGTGCATCTAGCTGCCCCGAACTAATATAACTAGCCGTTAACTCTCTACTTCCATACGTTTCGCCAATTTGAAAAATTTGTTTATTATGGGCAACGATAACTTGTTCTTTAATTTTATGGGTTAATGTTCTCCAAAAATATTCAGGTATATGCTTGGTAGCATCGTGCCTAAAACCATCCAAATTATACTCGTTTAGCCAAAAAACGGCTGAGTCAGTTAAAATATCTACAATCTCTGGGTTAGATAAATCTAAGGTTGGCAGAAAGGTGTCAAACCAAGTAGTTAACCGATGATCGTCCCATCGTTCGGTATTTAAGCTGCCATCGGGTAGGTATAAGTTAGTAGCCCATTCAGGGTGCTCCTTATAAATGGGATGCTCGTTATGGATATGGTTAGCCACAAAATCTAATAATACATTCATATTATTAGCGTGTGCTGTTTTAACCAATTCGTGTAGTTCAGCAGGGTTGCCAAAGCGGTAATCAATTTTATTAAATGAGATAGGCCAATACCCGTGGTAGGCAGAAAATGCTGTTTTGGGGTTAGGGTAAAGGCCAAATTTGCCTTCAGGGTTTTGCACAATAGGAGAGAGCCAAATAGTAGAAACTCCGAGTGATTCGAAATATCCATCCTTAATTTTTTTAGTAACGCCCGCAATATCACCCCCGTAAAAATCTGCTTTGGGGTGCACTTGGGGTATGTTTAATGGGTGGTTATTCGAGGAGTTTCCATCTTGAAAACGATCCACAATCATAAAATAGAGGATGCTAGCTTCTCTATCTGCTCTTGTTATTTTTTTAGTGCTATTTAACACTTGGCCATATTCTAACGGAATAAGTAGGTCGTTACTAACCTTGCTTTCGTTACTTCCCAAAATTCTTATAAATGATCTTTTTTGGAGTTTTGCTGCATCAGGAATTTTAATATTGATTAGAGTGCTGTCGTTTGCAGAAGTAGAAGTTTCAGTTGCTTGATTTTGCCATAAAGCAATTACTTTATCTGTATTAATTGCGTTTATCTGAAATTGATTAGTATTAAATTTTACAGTACTTAATATGGGTTGAGGAGCATTATCATATATTTTAATGAGCGAATTAAAACCACCCATTCCATTGCTTGTTTGAACTGTATTGGTAGGGTCAAGTGTTTCTTCACCATCAATTACAAATAAATACTGATATTGACCTGGTGCTAGCCATAACTCTTGTTTCCAAAACTCGCCTTCTTGGTAAAAACTGCCATTATTAGGATTCCAATTATTAAATTCACCTTTGGCTTGGACCAGTTTTACCCTATCGTCAGCTTTATAACTCAAAACATGCTTTTGTTTTTGAGTTTTTTTAAGAAGGATGCTGAATGTTGTATCTCCAGAATATACTTTTAATGCTTCAATAGGAGTTGAGCTCTGCCAATCAATAACTATTTTATTGTTTTGAAAAGAATTTTTAACGCCAAAGAAAGTTATAGAATCAATTAAATTAGGGTGGATAAAATAATCGCTTAGCAATAAGGTATCTACTTCGCTTTTCATTTGGAAGAAGGAGGCCAGTCCTATTAGGTTTGTGTTACTTTCCGAGCGTATATTTTCTTTGGTTGTAGTTGGTGTGCACGCTCCAATTAAAACAATGATGGTTAAAATCGTTATTACTCCTTTTACTTTTGTGAAGCGGTTTTTCATTTGCAACTAAAATTGTACTATTTTAATAAATTGTCATTGGTTTACTATAGGCATACCTAGGTTATGCCATGTTTACAAACCTAATGTAAACTAAAATGTTGAAGTATAAAAAAAATGCAAAAATGTAGATCTGATAAAGTATTGCAAAACAGGCTCTAATTGCAATAATTAGCTTGTTTCAAACGTTTGCGGAGAAAATTTGAAGAATTTTGCATTTATAAAATAGCTAATTATTGCAAACGTTTGCGGTGATTAACAGGAGTGTTTTCATAATTAGTTGGTGTGGTTACGGGTTAATTAGCACACAAATAAGAATTACGTTGTATCTATTAGGATGACCTAAAATCCACAAGCTAAAAATTCTGATTTTTAGAAACCACAAAAGAGGCTAAGTTTTGATGCAAAATAGGCGACTCAGGTTGTTTTTATCAAAACTTCGAGGATTTTATCCTTTATTAAAAAAAGTTTATGGATTTAAGGTACTACTAGCCAA
>CAZGDC010000202.1:1429-4292 GCA_964524405.1 uncultured Roseivirgaceae bacterium | reverse complement strand
CCAGAAGAAACAGTTGATTATCACATTAGAGCCGCTTGGTATGGGTTCTTTCGTATGTATAATCAAGAAGCGGTCAAACATGGATTTACTACTTCCATCGGCTTTGTATTGCTCAACTTACATTATAAAGAAGGCACTCCTGCAACCAAAATTGCGCCTTTAATGGGCATGGAATCACGTAGTTTAAGCCGAATGCTTAACAACATGGAAGAGCAAGGCTTTATTAGAAAAGAGCAAGATGAAAACGACAAGCGGTCGGTTCTTATTTATCTAACAGAGAAAGGGAAAGAAAAACGAGAAATATCGCGCTTAACGGTAAGAGCGTTTAACGAAGAGCTTAACTCAAAAATTTCTTCTGAGGAGTTTAGCACGTTTGTGAAAGTAATGAATAAAATAAATAGCCAAATAGAATCTCAAATGGGGCTTAAATTAAAACCCTTGGGAAAAAAATTGGAAAAGATTTTGTAAACAATTAATAATCAATAGGATAAATATAATATATAAAAATGAAGCGTTCTATTAAAAAAGTAGCAATCTTAGGTTCCGGTATAATGGGATCACGAATTGCCGGTCATTTTGCCAATATTGGGGTGGAAGCACTCCTGCTAGATATTGTGCCTCGCGAACTCTCGGATCAAGAAAAGGTCAAAGGCCTTACGCTTGAAAGCCCTGCCGTTAGAAACAGAATTGTGAATGACGCATGGAAATCTACCATAAAATCTAAGCCTGCTGCCCTATATAACAAAGATTTTGCTAAGCGTGTTACACTAGGCAACTTCGATGATAATATGAAAGATATCGCTGGTTGCGATTGGGTAATTGAAGTAGTGGTTGAAAATATAAAGATAAAAAAAATCGTTTTTGAGCAAGTAGAAAAGTGCCGCACACCTGGCACTTTAATCTCATCAAACACTTCGGGTATTCCTATCCATTTAATGTTAGATGGCCGTAGCGATGATTTTAAGAAATATTTTAGTGGTACTCACTTCTTTAATCCTCCTCGTTACCTAGAGTTATTAGAAATTATCCCTACGCCAAGCTCCGATCCTGAAATGATTGATTTCTTGATGAGTTACGGAGATAAATTTTTAGGAAAACGTACGGTGCTTTGTAAAGATACCCCTGCATTTATTGCCAACCGTGTTGGTATTTTCAGCATAATGAAAGTGGTGGAAACCATGAAGAAGTTGGGAATGAATGTGGACGAAATTGATAAATTAACAGGTCCAGTATTGGGTCGTCCTAAGTCAGCCACCTTTCGTACTTCTGATGTAGTAGGCCTTGATACGCTTATTAAAGTATCAAACAATCTTTACGAAGGATTAGTTGATGACGAAGCTAGGGAGCTTTTTAAATTACCCGATGTTATTACCAAACTGGAAGAAAAACAGTGGTTGGGAGATAAAACCAAACAAGGTTTTTATAAGAAAACAAAGAATGAAAAAGGAAAGACTGTAATTCTTACACTCGACCTTGATACGATGGAATATAAGCCTAAGCAAAAAATAAAATTTGCTACGCTTGAAATGACCAAGCCTATCGACAACCTGCAAGAACGTTTTAAAATGTTGTTTACAGGCAAGGATAAAGCAGGGGAGTTTTACAGAGATTCATTCTTTGGTTTATTTCAGTACGTATCTAACCGAATTCCTGAAATTGCAGACGATCTTTATAAAATTGATGATGCTGTTTCTGCTGGTTTTGGGTGGGAGATTGGCCCATTTCAATACTGGGATGCTGTTGGCGTTAAAAAGACGGTAGCCAAAATGGAAGAGGCTGGCTATAAGCCCAACCAATGGATTTACGATATGTTGGAGTCTGGTGCAGAGTCATTCTACAAAGTAGAAAATGGCCAACGCAAGTATTACGATATCCCTAGTAAATCATATAAGAGCATTGCCGGTACCGAAGATATGTTGGTGCTTGATAACCTTAGACAAAATAATGTAGTTTGGAGTAATTCAGGTTCTACCATTTTCGATTTAGGAGATGGCGTTTTAGGGCTAGAGTTCCATACTAAAATGAACACCCTTGGTGGTGAAGTGGTAGAAGGAATCAATAAAGCTATCACCTTAGCTGAAGAAAGCTATACAGGTTTAGTTATTGGCAATCAAGGAGCACAGTTCTCCGCAGGAGCTAATTTAGGTATGGTGTTTATGCATGCTATTGAGCAAGAATATGATGAGCTTAATTTTATGATTAAGCATTTTCAAGATACAATGATGCGTATTCGTTATTCTTCTATTCCAGTAGTGGTTGCTCCTCACGGATTAACCCTTGGAGGAGGTTGCGAAATAACACTTCACGCTGATAAAGTGCAAGCAGCAGCTGAAACGTATATAGGCTTGGTTGAAGTAGGCGTTGGCCTTATTCCTGCTGGTGGTGGCACCAAAGAATTTGCTAAACGAGTGGCCAATGGTTTTGCCACAGGCGATGTGGAGCTTAACGATATGCAAAACGCATTTATGAATATTGCTACTGCAAAAGTAGCTACATCAGCTTACGAAGCTTTTGATATGAATATTTTGCAAAGAGGCGATTCTGTATCTGTGAATAAGCACCGTCAAATTGCAGATGCCAAAGCCGCAGTGCTTGAATTAGCAGCGGATGGTTATACACAACCAATTCAGGATAAGCATATTAAAGTACAAGGTAAAACAGGCTTAGCATTAGTTGCTGCCGGTGTTAGTGGAATGAGAATGGGTAATTACATCTCGGATCACGACTTAAAAATCGCCAATAAAATTGCTTGGATTATGTGTGGTGGAGATTTATCTTATCCGCAAGAAGTAAGTGAGCAATACCTATTAGATTTAGAAAGAGAAGCTTTCTTATCGCTTTGTGCAGAGCCTAAAACGCTAGA
>CAZGDC010000202.1:0-1329 GCA_964524405.1 uncultured Roseivirgaceae bacterium | reverse complement strand
TAAAATCTATAAAAAATGAACGCATATATAGTAGCAGGATACAGAACAGCAGTTGGCAAAGCCAAAAGAGGTGGGTTTCGATTTACACGACCTGATGACCTTGCTGTGGAAGTAATTAAACATTTAACGGCTTCAGTTCCAAGTCTTGATCCAGTACGGGTTGATGATTTAATTGTAGGTAATGCCGTACAAGAAGCAGAGCAAGGGATGCAAATGGGACGAATGATTTCATTAATGGCCTTACCAATGGAAGTGCCAGGAATGGTAATTAACAGATATTGTGGTTCTGGTTTGGAAGCAATTAGCATCGCATCTGCACGAATTCACGCAGGCCAAGCGGATTGTATTATTGCAGGTGGTACCGAATCAATGTCGATGGTGCCTGTAATGGGATATAAAACAGCTTTGAATTACGACATCGCTCATAATCACCCTACGTATTACACTAGTATGGGGCAAACGGCCGAAGAAGTTGCTAAAGATTATAGCATCACTCGCGAGGATATGGATGAGTTTTCGTACAACTCGCATATGAAAGCACTAAAGGCAGTGAAAGAAGGTAAGTTTAAAGATGAAATTGTACCTGTAACGGTTAATGAAACTTACGTTAATGAAGAAGGTAAAAAAGTGACTCGTTCGTTTGTAGTAGATACCGATGAAGGGCCTCGTGCAAGCACAACCAAAGAAGCATTAGCCAAGCTAAGACCTGCTTTTACAGCTGGAGGAACAGTTACCGCAGGTAATTCTTCACAAACTTCGGATGGAGCTTCATTTGTAATGGTAATGAGCGAGCGTTTAGTAAAAGAACTAAACTTAGAGCCTATTGCTCGAATGGTTTCTTATGGCGTTGCTGGAGTTGATCCTCGTGTAATGGGGATTGGTCCAATAAAAGCGATTCCAAAAGCACTTGAAATAGCAGGATTAAAATTACAAGACATAGATCAAATAGAGTTGAATGAAGCTTTTGCAGCTCAATCTTTAGCGGTTATAAAAGAGCTTGATTTAGATACTGAAAAACTGAATGTAAATGGAGGTGCTATTGCACTAGGTCATCCACTTGGATGCTCGGGAGCCAAACTTTCGGTTCAGTTATTTAACGAAATGAGAAAAAGAGACCAGAAATACGGAATGGTAACTGCCTGTGTAGGTGGAGGCCAAGGCGTAGCTGGAATTTATGAATTTTTAAAATAAAGAGATTAAACGTATTGAGTAGCTAGTAATAAGTATTCGTATAAAACAACATTTTTCGTTGTACTAGATACTCGCTACTAAATTACCAACTACTCATTACTAAAATACTAGATACTAATTACTAAAATACTAGATACT
>CAZGDC010000201.1:0-4294 GCA_964524405.1 uncultured Roseivirgaceae bacterium | reverse complement strand
TCCGACCCAAAGGGTCGGGGAATTAAACCAAATGGGCTATCGCCCTGCGATTAAATTCCTAAAAATAATTATCTTTAGTAAACTATGAATCTCTTATACAAAATACGTTTTGCCGAACCTAAAGACATAGCTCAAGTGGTAGCGTTGGCAAAAGCACACGCCCTTTATGAAAAGGCAGAAATTACACCCTCCCCAAAAGCAGAACAACTCGCAATTGATCTATTCTCCGATACTCCAAAATTATACTGCTTAGTGGTAGAAACAGGCAAGCAATTAATTGGCTATGCTAGTTATATGAAGCAGTACTCTACCTGGGAGGCCAACGAATACATTTACATGGATTGTCTTTTTTTACATGACTCGGCAAGAGGACAAGGAATTGGCACACAGTTGATAAATCGGATTCAACAAGAAGGCAGCGCATTAGGATGCAATTTGGTGCAATGGCAAACACCTAGTTTTAATGTGAGGGCAATAAAATTTTATAAAAGAATGGGAGCTATTTCTAAAAGTAAAGAGCGGTTCTTTTTGGATACCCAAAACGTATAATTAAGCAGTATAAATAAAAATTGGGAATAAGATAAAGTGGACAGTTTCAATCATTCTCTTATACCAAGAGAAATCAAAACACTCGATATTATCTAACTCGCATTATTCATGCCTATTCGTAGTTTGCCTCATTTCTCAATTTATTACTTTAGAGTATGCGTATATTTTTAACAGGCTGTTTAATATTAATTTCTTTTGCGAGTGTTGGCCAATCGAGGCGTGCCCAAAACTTAATTGAAAAGCAGAAATACGAATCTGCTTTTCAATTGCTAAAAAATGAACTAGCTAAAGATACCATTTCAGCCTCTATCCCTTTTGTACTAGCCAAATTGTATGTGACGCCTCATTGGTCAAATTATCAACTGGATTCTGCCTACTATTTTTCAATGCTATCCCTTGCGAGGTACGGTTTATTAAACGAAAAACGTTTAGATAGGCACATTAAAGAAGGCTTTGGAAAAACAAGATTATTATCTCTTAAAGGGCATATCGATAGTTTGGCTTTTGACGTAGCAAAAGCAGGAGGAACGGAGCTGGATTATCAAACATTTATTAAGGTACATACGGATGCCCATGAATTAGATTCGGCCATTTATTATAGAAATGAAGAAGCGTATAAAACAGCTTCTATTATTAACTCCTTACAAAGTTATAAGCAATTTTTAGACGCTTATCCTAAAGCGGATGATTGGGCTAAAGCCAATGCTAAATACCAACGGATGTTATATAAGCAAAGTACCATAAACGGAAAACTCGAAGCGTTTAAAGCATTTGTTAGTTTACACCCAAGCAGCCCTTATTATGAAAAAGCGGTAAACCACATTTATGCAATAGAAATTGGACAAAATACGACCCAAGTAATGCTCGCATTTATTCGTAGATACCCACATGCCCAAGCGGCTCAAAGAGTAATTGGGCTTTTATATCACACGCATTTAGTGCAAGAGCCCGCTTCGTCTTTTACTGATAAATTCCCTTCCATTAACATAAGCGACTCTTTGGTCAAGGTAATTAAAATGCACGAAAAAACATTGCTGCCCATGTGGAGCGGCACGTTTTTTCAAATGAAAAATTTAGAACAAAAAGTGGTTATTGATAGCCTCTACACGATAGATAAAAAAACCATTGATACAGATTTTATGCTTGTAAAAAAAGGCAATGGGCAAGCACTCATCGGAAAAACAGGCAACTCATTTTATACAGGAACTAATATTGAATTTCAAAAAGAAGACAGAGGATTTGTGTTTCTTAAAAAGCAAAAAGCTACTATTATTGTTCATAAAAACGGAGATCGTATCAATGGCGGTAATGAGGCATTTTTACTAGGTGCTTACATCGCTTACCAATCCAATCAAAAATGGGGCGTAAAATCAATTACTAATTTGGAATTACTACCCCCAATATACGATCGTATTTGGGTTGAAAATGGCTTGATATTGCTCAAGAAAAAAGATAAAACAGTGTTTATAAAAGAGCAGATTTTACACCCTGCCTTAGACGGAAATTTAGTTGCACTTCCCAACGGGGTTGATGATTATGAGTGGCTTACAGACCACTTGCTTTGGGTAATAAAAGACGATAAAGAAGGGCTTTTTTCGGCCTCATTAAAGGAGTTAGTTCCACTTGGAAATTATCAAATAGACTTAGCTGGAAAGGGATGGAGTATTATGAAAAAAAGCGATATTGCCATCCCTAAATTTAGTGCAGATGCCTTAGTTAATTTTGAAGAAAACAAGGTGTGGCAAATAGGCACACTAAAGGATTCGTTACTTATTAAGTATAATTACACCTCTTCTTTTTCTCCGTTACATGCACGTTTACTGGGGCCATCCGCCATTATTATGCACTGGGCAGATACTAGTTTTGTGTATTTATCCGATACCATTCGCTTTTATAAACCTAGCATAGCTGAAGTAAAACCTTTGCTAAATCAAGAAAATGAAGTGTTTTATTATGAGATAATTGAAGGGAAAAATAAGGTTGTAGTAAATTATAAGGGCAAGAAATTGGACCTGCCTACATACAAAAAAATAATTCCTCTCAACAAATTTTTCTTTCAATTAGAAATAGGCAAATCAAAGCAGTTGTTTTCGGCTGAGGGTCTATTAATTATGGATGGTTTTGAAGGCAGCTCCCTCATTAACGACACCACCATTTCTATCTTAAATAATCAGCAATTCGGTTTAATTCAGCCGTTCGACTCCGTACAAATAGGCACTAATTATTCCAGTAAATTAGTGCCTATTGCAGATTCTCTTTGGGTAGTTTCAGAAGCTGGTTATGTTGGTATCATTAATAACTTAGACAGCGTTAAACTGCCTATTAGATATGAAGAAATTAATTATTGGACTAATGGGCTACTCTTTGTAAAAAGAAATTTAAAATGGCATATATTCGATTTAAAAACGTTAAAATTTGTGGAAGAAGGCATTGTAAATTATAATTCTATTACCCGCAACCGAAGCCCTAAAATAAGTTATCAAAAAGGAGTTGGAATAGGAATTTTTGATAGCAAAAAAGGAATCGTTCTTAAACCAACCTACACAGCCATTTCGTTACAAGGCACGCTTCAAGAACCTTATTACCAAGCCGAAAAACATGTGGAAGAAGCAGGGCTGCATATTATGCTTTATTATAATATGGATGGGGACTTGCTGTTCCAGAATATTTTGAATGAAGCAGCCTTTAGTGCTCTATACGCGAGTACTGAGGAGTAGATTTTAAATGGCTAAGACTCCTACGGAGTGACTTACTAAATGAATAACAAAGCAATGTTTCGCTTATTCATTGGTCATTTCGTAGTGCAACGGAGAAATCTTAGCCACTTTACATAATTTTCTAAAGTAGGCTAAGACTCCTACGGAGTGACTTGCACAGAAAAAAATTATCAGGCAGCTGTTTTCATCTTATCATAAAACTTATATATAATAATTATTTCCAAAATAATGGCTGGTATCATTACAATTAATCCAATAAAAGCTAAAAAGAAGGTGATAAAAAAGGCGCCAACTATAATTTCTAAAATGCCAGCAATCTTCGATATTGTACCCAGTTTTTTTCCTAATAGAAGCAATGCAATTCCAAAAACAATATCAACGCCTCCAAAAGCAACAGCTTCTGTTCCTTTAATGAGGTAAAATTCCTCCCAAGTCATATTTTGCCCAAGCGAGATAATATCATACATTTCAATTACCACCAAAGAAGCAATCATAAGGTATGAAGCTATTTTTAAGAGTGCATTTTCGAAATACTTACCTATTTCAATAAAGCCAATCATAAAAAACACATAGCTAAGCGACACCAGCACTTTAATAGTTGTGTATAATAATGGAAAATAATAAGGTAGGTTTTCCTCGAACCGTACAAAGTCGAGACCAGACTCGAAGAGACCCAGCACAAAATAAATAATGCCCGCTACCCAGGCTATTTTAAGCCATTTAAGCGAGGCTTTCTTTTGAATGGAGCTTTCAACCTTTGCAATATTATAATCAAGGGCATCTAATAATATTCGTATGGTGTACTCCCGCGGAGTTACTTCACCTGATTCAATTCGCTGCAGTGTTCGTACATTGATATTGCAAAGCTCCACGAGCTCTTCCTGTGTAAGTCGCTTCTTTTGCCTAAGGTCTGAAATTGTTTTGCCTAATTGGGGTTGTTCTAAGTTTTTCATATAATTTTTTTGAGGCAATACTAAAGGTAGTAGATTTTTGTTTCAACTATATCGCCCGTAGTTAACCCGACATTT
>CAZGDC010000200.1:3220-4305 GCA_964524405.1 uncultured Roseivirgaceae bacterium | reverse complement strand
AATCAGAAAGTTGTTTATACTTATCACTTTCGATGAGTCCACCTAAAATTTCAATATTAATTCCATCCGAAATACCTGTTTTAAGTAAACGTTTTTCAAATTTTTGTTCTCCAACCATTATTTCTACGTATGGTTTTTCGTCCTCATCAAATTGCATATCACTTTCTTTAATGGCCAATACATCTTGTTTGGTTTCTAACACAATATCGGCATTGGCCGAATAGCCAGCACGTAAAAAATTATCGGAGCGTAGGCTTACTGCCGCTTTAATTTCAAATTGTATAGCTCCCTGATCTTCAACCCCTTTTGGGGAAATATATTCGAGTTTTGCTGCAAATGAAACGGTGTCTAAAGCACCCACCGTTAATGATAAATTCATCCCTTCTTTTAGTTTTCCCACTTCTGCTTCATCCACTTTTCCTTCAAATATCATTTCATCCATATTAGCCACAAAGGCGATGGTGGTGCCATCGTTAAACGTATTAGATTCTATTACAAATGCACCTTCTTTAACAGGAATATCTAATAACATACCAGCACTTGTAGCCCTTACAATATTGGCAGAAAAAACGCTTTTATTGCTAGAAGCACCTTCCTTAATTAATTGCATATTATTATCTGCGGCTTCTACTTCTTGTTGTGCCAAATTATAAGAAAGCAAAAATTGGTTATAGTCGAATTCTGAAATTACTTTTTGTTCATATAGTTCACCTTGCCTTTGGAGTTCATATTCTGCATTTTTATAATTAATTTTAGCTGTTTTAATGCGCACATCTGCATTGTTAAGTGCTACCACATTGGGTATAATCTTTACTTTCGCAATTTTATCTCCTTTTTTTACATGGTGTCCTGCTTCCAAGTAAAGTTTTTCAATAACCCCCGAAACTTGTGATTTTACTTCTATTTCTTTTCTCGGAACGATGGACCCGGTAGCTACGGTTTTACGTTCAATATCTGTTTTAAATGGCGAATTGGTTTCATAAATTACGGGTGGCTCTATCGACTTTTGGTAGAGGTAATAGCCTGTGCCAACAAAGCTGCCAACAGCAAGTATAATTATTAAGATAATGAGTATTTGTTTCATA
>CAZGDC010000200.1:0-3120 GCA_964524405.1 uncultured Roseivirgaceae bacterium | reverse complement strand
TCAATTAAATTGGCTATAATTTGTGCTTCTACTTCTGATACTTTATAGCCAGGCTTAACCGAATACGCATACCACCCTACTCTATTGCCATAATTAAATGCTTTTTGAAAGGTTGTAAAAGGCAAATAAATAGTTTGGGTATCTCTATCCGCATCTTCTCCTGTTTGTTTTGAATCGAACACGCCTACCACTAAAAAATTAACTCCATTAATTTTGATGTATTTCCCTATGGCATTAACATCTTCAAAAAGCACCTCGTTTACATTTCTACCAATAACAGCAACTTTACGTTCATCTGCGATGTCTTTTGTATTTAAAAATCGACCTTTTGCAATATCTACCTTACGTATATTAATGTACCCAGGGTAGTCTCCATTCACTTCAAAGTTGCCTACATTACCCCCAAACGTTACAATATTACCTCCAGTAAATCCTGCTAATTGATTTCTAGGTGCTAAGAATGCCAATCCTTTAATTTTTTTACGTAGAATTTTAGTATCCTCATTAGTAAAAGTAATTCTACGACCTGGTTGATAGCCCCCATACGAAATAGTAGTTCTGCTTGACCAGAAAAATCCACTATTGGTAGCCCAAGAGGAGAAATCTCGTTCTACGCCATTTTGCATTCCTTTGCCAGCTCCTAATAAAATAATAATCATAAATATGCCCCAACCGATTCCAAAAACGGTGAGAAACGTACGAAGTTTATTTTTTCGAATGGTAATAAATATTTCTTGCCACTTATCTAAGTCAAACATAGCTTATTTGTATAATTTATAGTTGGTTAGGGCTTGAAGCTAGAAGACAGAAGTTTGGAGTCTTCCCTCTTCTATCTTTTATCTTCCGTCTTCTATCTTCTATCTTCTCTCTTATTCACACGTCTTTTAGTGCTTCAATAGGTTCTACTTTTGCTGCTTTTCGTGCAGGAAAATAACCTGCTAAACTGCCTAACAAAGCCAATACGAGGGTGGCCGCAATAGCTCCCTGTAGGCTAACTTCTGGGTTTTTAAAAAAATCCATCGGAAAACTAAAGCTTTCCATCATCATAGACAAAGCACCAGAATCTATAAAAACAAACCCTGCTACTAAACCAATATAACCTGCCATTAGCGTAATAAACATGCTCTCTTGCAAGAAAAGAGCTATAATTGAATTAGGAGTTGCGCCTAATGCTTTACGTACTCCAACCTCTTTGGCACGTTCTTTAACTACAATTAACATTATATTACTAACGCCCACCACCCCTGCTATTAATGTAAAAATGCCTACGATAAATAAA
This sequence comes from uncultured Roseivirgaceae bacterium, assembly GCA_964524405.1. Lineage (GTDB taxonomy): Bacteria > Bacteroidota > Bacteroidia > Cytophagales > Cyclobacteriaceae > JAKISE01. The sequence continues at coordinate 1,841 of CAZGDC010000200.1, read as the reverse complement.
AAGAAGCGAATGCCTTTAAACAGGTTCATAAACTGCATAAAATTTTCTACCCCATTAAATATTCTTACTGCTTTTTTATCGGTAGGATCAAAATTATGCTTACCGCTTAAATAGCTTAAAATATCGGCCTCAATCATTTTTGATTGGGCTTCACTTGCATTACCCACAGTAACAATTAGATTATGGATAATATTTCCTCCACCGTAGGCAATTTGGGCGGTACTTATTGGAATGTAAATTACTTTCTGCTCAAAGTCACTGCCTTCGTCTTTAAAGGTGCCCACCACCTTATATTTAATCCCATTTACATCAATGTACTCTCCAATTGGATTTGTTTTTCCAAATAAAACTTCTACCACTTTTTCGCCAATTACCGTTACTTTACGCTTTTCACGTTGATCCTTGTCATTTAGATATCGACCACTGGTAATCAATGTTTTTTCTATAAATAAATGATCTGGATGGCACGATCGCACATTGAAAAACGAAAGGTTATTTTTATATCTTACCGTAAATTCGCCTGGTACATAATACCTACCCGTAATATATTCAATACCATCTAATTTTTTAATGGCTTCATAATCTTGGGTCGTAAATTGAATCTGCTTACCTGGCTTAATTCCATTAAATGGTTTACTCGTTTTACCTGCTCTAATCCAAAGCGAATTGGTTGCATCATCGTTAAATTGAAATTCGACCCCATGCTGAAAACCGCTTCCAAACCCCATTAAAATGATGAGTATAAATATACCCCAAGCCACATTAAAAGCCGTTATAAACGAACGAAGCTTATTTTGCTTCATTGTATAAAAAATCTCTTGCCACTTGTCTATATCAAACATAGTTTATTTGTATGGTTGGTTATGATTAGAAGCTTGAAGACAGAAGTCGGAAGTTAGGAAAGGTTCCAAAAGTATTCTCATTTAATTTTCCGTTTAAAGGCAGTATTCATAAAATTGAAAGAAAAATCACATATCTCCTCTTTTGAAAAATTGCGAGTTAATTGATAAATATCTTCAGCACACGGCATAGACTTTTGCCAAACAGTTAAGTTTTCGGACTTTAATTTCATTCTATTATCTTTTCTTCCGACTTCCGACTCCCTTTTTCTAGCTTAACTTCATCCACCACATGCCCATCTTTTAATACAATATTTCGCTTGGTCATAGCGGCAATATCGTGCTCATGCGTAACTACCACAATGGTTTTACCTTCATCGTTTACACGTTTAAATATTTCCATAACATCTAAAGAAGTTTTGGAGTCGAGTGCTCCAGTAGGCTCATCGGCTAAAATTACTTTAGGGTCGGATATTAGAGCTCTCGCAATAGCCACTCGTTGTTTTTGCCCACCAGAAAGCTCGCTAGGCATATGTGTTGCCCAGTCTTTTAGCCCAACCATATCTAAATACTCCAAGGCAATTTCGTTGCGCTTTTTTCTACTTACTTTTTGGTAATATAGTGGCAATGCAACGTTTTCTGTTGCATTTTTAAAAGGCAATAAATTAAATGATTGAAACACAAACCCTAAAAATTTATTTCGATAGAATGCCGCTTTTTTTTCTGAGATATTTTTAATAAGCGTTCCTGCCAAATGATAGCTGCCCTCATCGTATTTATCTAAAATACCTAGAATGTTAAGTAGTGTAGATTTGCCAGAACCAGATGACCCCATAATAGAGACAAATTCACCTTTTTCAATGGTGATATCTAATCCTTTTAAAACGTGTAGTTTTTGTTTACCTAATCCATACGATTTTTGGATACCTTCGAGTTTTATCATAGATGTTGTTAATAGAGTTTACCATTTTTGAGTTGTTGTTAATGCTAATGTACGCAGGT
>CAZGDC010000199.1:0-4311 GCA_964524405.1 uncultured Roseivirgaceae bacterium | reverse complement strand
TTGCAACCGTTACCCATTAATGTAACTATAATACCATTTTAATTTTGAGATGTCGCAATAATTAGATTGAACTATTTTTTACAATATCGAGGCAAAATAATATAGCATAACCAGTTATGCTATATTATTTTAACGATGAGCGTGTGAAAAAGAATCAATCTAATGCGGCATCTCAATATTAATATGGTATAATTATTATTTTATGAATATTGTTTTCGTGTAGTCATTGTATTTAGCAAAGCTAAAAGAAAATTATTACAATTAAAATGGTTAGCCATTTATCCTAAGAGGTCAGGTAGCTTCTCTTCAAGTTGCACTTGTAAATCAGAATCAAATGAGGCTAAATATAATGACTTGGCTTTAGAGAGCTGTTCAAGGGTTAAGCCTGTAGCCCCAATAAAATTAGCTTTGTATAAGTTGGCATTTTCAAAATCGGCTTCTGCCAACGAGCAATTACTTAAATTAGCCTCCATTAAAAACCCATTTCTGAAATCAGCCTTAATTAAAAAGGCTCCTTTAAAATTAGCTTTAATCATAAATGCATCTTTAAAGTTGGATCCACTTGCAAAAGAACCTGTTAGATTGGCATTATTCAAGTTTGCATTTTCAAAATTAGTTTGGTTCATTCGAGTTTCAGATAAATTAGATTCAATAAGAGTACCTCCAGACAAGTTCGCAGTATTTAAGTTGCTTGTTGAAAGATCAATGCCGCTTAAATTAGTTTTTTTTAGGTAGCAACCAACAAGATCTAAATTATGTACACCATGCCTATTAAGCCTTTTAATATTACCTACATTTCTAAAGGCAGCCTCCTCGGATTCCCACATTCTAAAATCATCAATTTCGTCTAAAAATTGGCTTATTCTTCGCTTTTCTTCCCCCACTTGCCGAAGCCAAAATAATAGAATACCGATGATAAGAATATCGAAAAGCATGCCATGTGCCTCTGCCAAAACGTTCATATAAATATTATCGAAATCGTTTAAATAATAAGGCATGCTCAGTCCCAAAATTATAATAGATAATAACCCCAATACTACAAAAGAAGTTAGTATTGGCTTTTGGATTAAATCATTGTAATATTTCTTGATTCTGTTCATAATATGGTTAAAAAGCTAACATAAGCCAAAATATGTTTCAATCAAAAAAGTCCTTTAATCTTTTTAACCAAAACTTTATTTATCCTTTTGTAACTTTCTGCTGACCAGCCTGCTACATGTGGTGTAAAAATTACTTTTTTTGATGATTTTAAGAATTCAAAACTCATTTGCTGCTGGGCATTCAAGGTTGCCAAATTTTCATTTTCTAGTACATCGAGCCCTGCGCATACTATTTTGCCTTTTTTTATCGCTTTTTCAATAGAGTTAAAACTTGCAAGCTCCCCTCTTGAGGTATTAATAAATATTAGATTTTTTTTAAATCTAAAAAAAAAATCATCTTCCGTCATTTTAAATGTTTCTTGGGTTAAAGGGGCATGTAAGCTCAATATGTCTGTTTCTTGCCTTAGCTGCTTTAAGGTTACAGATTGGGCATAATCAGTTTTAAAAGTAGAATGATACCTGTCATAAGCGATTACCTTGCAACCGAATGATTGCAATTTTTTAGCAACAGAAGCACCCATATTTCCATAGCCAATAATTCCCACTGTTTTATTTCCTAGCTCTTGTCCTCTGTTTCCTTCTCTATCCCAAATGCCATCAGTTACTTGCTGGTTGCCTTGTGGAAGGTTATGGAGCAATGCTAGAATTAAACCGATGGTATGTTCTCCAACAGCATCCCTATTTCCTTCAGGTGCATTTAATACGGCAATAGATTTGGAGTTTAAATAATCAACATCCAAATTATCAACGCCTGACCCTGCTCTAGCTACAAATTTTAAACGCATTGCATTTTTTAATAACTCAGCATCAACAAAGGTTTTACTCCTTATTATTAGGCCATCATAATCCCTAATTTGCTCCATTATTTCTGCCCTTGTAATAGTAGGCAAAATGGTGGCTTTTACGCCAATTTCTTGAAGCATAGTTAGCAAACTTTCGTGCATTTTATCTACAACTAAACAGTGCATCATACCATTAAAATAATATATAGGCCACACCAAAATACACCGATAACCCAAGAATATCATTAAACGTTGTAATAAAAGGTCCTGATGCAACCGCTGGGTTAATACCAAATTTATCTAAAAGAATAGGAGTAATAGTGCCCGATAAAGAAGCTAAAAGAACAACACAAGTTAAGGATATGGATACAATCATTGAAATGTTTATATCTCCTCGCCTAAAATAACTTATGCCAAAAGCGAGTATTGCTAGTAGTAACCCATTGAGTAAGGCCACCACAATTACTTTCAATAATCGCTTAGCGCTAGAATCTTGAAACACACTTTTGTTGGCTAATGATTGCACCACAATGGAGGAAGATTGTATGGCTACATTGCCAGCCGTGGCAGTAATTAGAGGTATAAAAGCCGCCATAATTGGAATAGCTGCAATATCGCTTTCGAACAAGCCAATCACTTCTGCTCCAAAAAAAGCACCAATTAAACCAATTATAAGCCATGGAATTCTTGCTCGTGTAAGCATCCAAATGCTATCGTCTTCTTCTACATCTTCAGAAATACCTGCCATTAATTGACGCTCCTCTTCCGCTTGCTCGGCCATTACATCTACCACGTCATCAATAGTAATCCGCCCCATTAAATTGTTTTGCATATTTACAACAGGTATGGCTTCTAAATCATATTTTTTCATAATAAAAACGACCTCTTCTTCCTCATCATAGGTTTTTATTGATATTACATCTTCATCGTAAATGTCTTTAATAAGTGTACCCTTTCGTGCAAGCAGCATCTTTTTTAAGGAAACCCTCCCTAATAATTTATTTTTATTATCCACCACATAAACAGAAAATATTTTTGAAACATTCTCCGCTTGCTCTCTAATCTTTTCTGTGGTTTGCTCCACCGTCCAGTTTAAATTAGCTTTAATCAACTCTTTGGCCATTATGCCACCCGCTACATCTTCATCGTAGCGCATAAGATCCACAATGTGACCGGCCTTTTCTTCATTAGAAAGCGCAGAGATTACCTCTTCTCTAATTTTTAACGGAAGCTCATTTAATATGTCGGCTGCATCATCGGTATCAATAAAATTAATGTAGGCAGCAATTTCTTTGGGCGTAAAAACACGCAAAAACTTTTTAAGGGTATCCTCTTCAAGATTACTAATTATATCAGCACCTATTTGCGTGTTAAGTAATGAGAGAATATAATGCGACTCATCGGTGGTAAATTCCTCTAATGTTTCTGTTATATCTACGGGGTTTACACCGTCAAGGTTTTTCAAAATAAACTCATTATCTGCCCGTTCAATAGCTTCTTTTAAGCCATCGGCAAATTCACGTGTGAGTTCAAATGGTTTTAATTCTTCCAACCTTGTTCAATTTTTTGGGTAAGGGCAACAAAATCATTTACCGATAGTTGTTCGGCCCTTAGGTTTAGCTGAGTGTCGTTATTTATACTAACGGGCAAAGCTAGAGGTTTTAATGCATTGCGCAATGTTTTCCTCCGGTTTTGAAACCCTTGTTTTACCACTCTAAAAAAAAGTGTTTCATCACATGCTAATTTCTGCGTGTTGTTTCTTCTTAACCTAATAACAGCCGAATTTACTTTAGGAGGAGGATTAAAAACTTCTGGCCCAACTGTAAATAAATAGTCGATGGTGTAATACGCTTGCAGTAAAACACTTAAAATGCCATAGGTTTTATTACCAGGAGGGCTCGCAATTCGTTGCGCTACTTCTTTTTGAAGCATCCCTACAACCTCTTGTACCGAAGAGCGCATTTCTAATACTTTAAAAAATATTTGCGAAGATATATTATAGGGGAAATTACCAATAATCGCAAATGGATCTTTCATTTGTGTTTGCCAATCGGTTTTTAAAAAATCGCCAGATACAATTTGCTCATTTAATAGTGGAAATGCTTTTTTTAAATAGGTAACAGATTCTTGGTCAATATCAACCACCGTAAGGATTACCTCTTTTTTTTTATGCAAAAATTGAGTGAGCATTCCCATACCAGGGCCTACTTCAATAAGCTTATTATACTTATTATGATAGGTAAGACTCTCTACAATTTTTAAAGCAATTTGAGTATCTTTTAAAAAGTGCTGCCCTAAATGCTTTTTTGGTTTTACTTTTGCCAATGTTTTTATTTTAATGGAATTAATTTAATTTTTGAATGTAAAGCGAATCTCTTACAATTTTATTAATAGAAATAATCTTAGGTAAAAAAATATGGCATCAAAGC
>CAZGDC010000198.1:0-4315 GCA_964524405.1 uncultured Roseivirgaceae bacterium | reverse complement strand
CCTGTAAGATTATGGATTACCACTACTCTCTCTTCTCCTAAAGTTCTAACATAGCCCAGTAAATTATCAGGTAGCTCTAAGCTAGCTAAATCGCCTTCTCGTAAAACTACTTGCTCATTTCGGTTCGCAATCCAAGCCTTAAAAAAATAATAGGTTGAATTAGAATCTTTTATTTGCAAATCCAGTGGAATAACGGTTAAATCCGTGCTATTTACGGGCGTTATCCATTTTGTTCTTAAAGAGTCAACATCTTTCACATTCCACAAAAAGGGTTCTCGAATCATTTCATCTGGCTTTTTACCAAGCATGCCAATTTCATCGCCATAATATATATAGGGTGTGCCTGGCAAGGTTAAAAGAATTGCTGTAGCTAATTTATGTTTAGCAATAGAGCCTTCCACATTACTTATCAACCTGTTTTGATCGTGGTTATTCACAAAAATAGCATCTTGGTATATAGGCTGTATTTTGCGATATACCTCTCTTGTTTTTATAAGAGTATCAATAATGCCATTATTTTTCTCTGTTTGTATTAAATCGTTTATAGCATGATGAAAATCGAAATTAAACATAGAAGGCAGTCCTTTAAGGTATGGGCCTACCAATTCGGCATTTCCCCACACCTCACCTACCAAATACACATTAGGTTTGGCTTTACGCATGGCATTGCCAAATTCCACCCACCATTCGTGGCTTTTATTGGCTTGCTCATCTGGAAAAATATGCTTGGCAGCGTCCAACCTAAATCCATCCACTCCCACCTCTTGCAACCAAAATATGCCTGCATCTATCATTTCTGCTCTAACTATTGGGTTATCATAATTAAGATCGGGCATGCCTCCGTAGAAAAAACCGTAATAATATGCCTCACTATTTCCATTTTGGTGCCATTGGGTAATATTATCTGAGTCAAGAGTAATTTCTTTTTTCGATAATTGGTCTTGGATAGAATCTATAGTTGCCCACACATAATAATTGCGGTATTTACTGTTTTTGCTTGATTTCGCATCTAAAAACCAAGGGTGTTGCGAAGAGGAGTGGTTTACCACAAAATCAATCACCACTTTAATATTTCGCTTATGGGCTTCTGCCACAAAATGTTTAAAATCATCCATCGTTCCATAATCAGGATGAATGCCGTAATAATCGGTTACATCATATTTATGATAACTTGGCGATGGACTCATAGGCATTAACCATATACCTTGAATTCCAAGATCTGCAAGGTAATCTAGCTTAGAAGTCATTCCATTAATATCACCAATGCCATCGCCATTGGAGTCGGCAAAGCTTTGCACAAAAATTTCGTACATAACTCCATTGGGCCAACTGTTGTGTATATTCTTTTCAACTATTGACGTAGAGCTACATGAAATTAAAAAAACAAGCAACATATTATTTTTAAAGGATAATAAGTGCTTTTTTATGCTCATTCCTTTATAAATTTTGCAGCATTAGTTTTGTGAGAACTCTTTAATAATATGGTGTAAATACCAGATGGAAGCATCGTTACATCAATACTATTATTCCCATTTGTGTTTCCTTGCATTACAATACTCCCCATTATATTTAGTATAGTCCAAGCATTTTTACCCTTAATATCCACCAAAAGGTTTACATAATTTTTTGTAGGGTTAGGATACACTTGTAGGCTGCCAACTAAAGATTTAGCCTCAATTCCTAAAACAATATCAGGCGCATGCAATTTCTTGTCCGTATAAATATGGTATTCACCAGGCTCATAAGAACGTGTGGCATTAACATCATCTACCGTAAATTCGACACCCGAAAAGAAATCGTACCAAGTGCCTGTGTGCTGAAAGGCAGGTTCCATATTTGCTTGATTCACATCAAAATTTCCTAGAATTACAACACTGGTATCGGCATTGGCAATATGAATTGATTTGAAATTACCATTGGGCTGCCAACTAAAGGTGCCCTCTGTAAATACATCGTATTTATTTCTTAGTCCAATAATCTCTTTATAGATATTAAATAGGTTTTTGCGATCTTCATCTTCTAAATATTCCCATTTTGTTGGCTTTCTTCCCGTCCTCCCATTTTCGTTAATGGATACATCATACCCAAACTCGCCAAATTGCCAAATTAATTTTGGCCCAGGCACTGTAAAAAAGAATGCTGCCGCTGCACCTGAACGCTGAAGTGCCACCTTTGTGGAGCGTACATTATAAGAAGCCGAACTATAACCCGATGTTATATTTTTATACATTTGCCTCTCTTCATCGTGGCTTTCCATATAAGAAATTAAATTATTATTTGCCCATCCTCTGGTTTTGTAATAGCCCCATTCAATGGATTTTCCATGGGCAAACCCCATACTAATTTCGTTATAGTCATGTGAGCTATTGCCCCAAAACATCATCCCATAATCAGATAATGTTTTTTCTTCATCATTATTGGAAAAATGCTCTAAAATAACATAAGTTTCTGCATTATGCGCCCATATTTTATCTGCCATTCGTTTTAAAATAGCGATACGTGAATCGTCTTTTTGCCCCCAAGCCCCCACATCTGTATTAAATGTTTGGGTAAACCCTTTGGATAAATCAAAACGGTAGCCATCAAAATGAAATTCATTAACCCAATAATGATTAATTGAATCTAACCAAGTTTTGGTATAGCTGCTTTCGTGGTTAATATCAAAAAATACATTAAATGGATGCTTGGCCTCTACATTAAACCAAGGGTTGCTAGGGGTTGGTTTAAAAGTTGCAAAATCGAAATACATTTGTGCATAGGGTGATGGTATATCATTTTGGTTCATAACCATATCTAAAATTACGGCCATCCCTCTACCATGTGCGGCATCTATAAATGCCTTTAAATCATTTTTTGTGCCATAGGCCTTGTCAACCGCAAACATAAAGGTAGGGTTATAGCCCCAACTATCGTTGCCACCAAATTCCATAATGGGCATTAGTTCGATGGTATTTACGCCAAGGTCTTCTAAATACCCCAAGGTATCTATTAGTGCTTGGTAGTTCATATTATCTTCTCCTAAAAAATCGCGCACCAGTAATTCATACACAATCAATTTTTCTTGTGCAGGTTTTTGAAACGAAGTATTTACCCATTGGTAGGCTGTTTGATTGGTTTGAAATACAGCGGCTCTATTTTGATACCACTGTGCATGAATGGCTTTCGAAGGATATGTTTTTAGGTTGGGGTAGGTCGTATCAGGAATGTACTTATCATCGGGGTCTAATATTTTATCGGCATAGGGGTCTGCAATCCAAATAGTTTCATCTACCAAGTATTGATAGGCGTACTCTTGCCCTGCTGTTAAACCTGTTATTTCAATCCAAAAATGTTCGCCATCTTGTTTCATTTGGTGGGCTGGGCTGATAGCCCAATTATTAAAATCGCCCAAAACATACACCGAAGATTTAAAAGGGGCTAAAAGCGATAAGGTTACTTTGGTGGGGTCGGTATCATAATTTATGCCGTCTATAATGCCAGTTGGGCGAGGTAGTAAAACGGTGGTGGTTCGAACTGAAAAAGAGAATTCTTGCTCATTCATAGCACCTCCAACATCTGCCGTTAATTTAGCAACTACCTCTTCGCCTGCCGCTTGTGTTACCGTGTAATTATAATCGAATTGATTACTGCCTGTTTGTGTAGTTTCGAGTACATTATTTATATAAAAATTAAAAATAGCATTGCTACAAGTTGTTGCTGTTATGGGCACAACATCTCCGTTATTTACCAATAATGGGTTTTCGGAGGTTACTGCTAAATTAACAGGGTCGGTTGCTAGGTTTATAAATATATCTCCATTGGAGTCATTTTTGCCTTCTTTAGTGCCATCTGCATTTCTAAATACCATACCTAATCGGTAAATGGTTTCTTCGGTTGGCACATTAAAATAAGAACGAGGCGTTATGGTAATCTCCCATTTATTGGTTTCGCCAGCAACTTTAGTCATTTCACCAATGCCATCATCTGCACCCCAATTGCCTACTACATGTTGCCAACTGGCACTGGTTACCGACTCGGTAACAACGCCTGCATGCATATATACTTTTGCGGCTCCAACAAGTGCTGTGGTTCCTTGGGTTGCATCATACATAATAGTAATTTCATCTGTATCGCTAAAACAAGCAGGGTTGGTTGTTACTTGAGCAAAAGAAGTTGATACACCAAAGAATAAAAATAGAATTAAAAACCGTTTCATATATTAGCTGTATTTATAAAAAAATTAAATTCAAGTAAATTTACTTGACTGATTTTAAGGCACTGTTAAAGAATAACTACTCCTTTTTGACTAGCTCTTTTGTCTGTCTTTTTCGTTAAA
>CAZGDC010000197.1:0-4338 GCA_964524405.1 uncultured Roseivirgaceae bacterium | reverse complement strand
AAAAAATGAAATTAGTTATAATAACAGCCCTGTTTTTAAGTAGCCTACAATTGGTTAATGCCCAAAATCAAAATTTTTACAAAAGTGTAGATCATATTATGAAAACCTATGTTAAGCAGGGCATGGTTAATTACTCCGCTTTAAAGGCTAACCCTACGGTGTTAAATGAGGTTGTTGAGATGATAAAATCTACCGAGTTAAAAACATTGAACGATGATGAATTTGTTGCCTTTGTAGTAAACGCCTATAATATATTGGCTATATATAATGTGGTAAATCGTTACCCCATAGAAGGTCCCTTAAAAGTAAAAGGCTTTTTTACTGATAAATTCTTTTCGATTGGCAGTGTGGATTTAGGGCTTGATGATTTAGAGAAAAGGATATTATTTAGTAAGTCTAAAGATGCAAAATTGCACTTAGCATTGTCGTGTGCTGCGGTTGGTTGTCCTCCATTAAGTAATGATGCTTTTTTTCCAAAAACCATTAATAATCAGTTAAATAAACAGGCTATAGCTTCAATTAACGATGCCAACTTTATAAGAATTAATCGTTCAAAAAAAGTGGTGGAGTTGTCGCAAATTTTTGAATGGTATTCGCATCATTTTGGCAGTAGTAAAACGCAAAAAATAGCTTTTTTAAACAAGTATTTAAAAGAGCCCATTAGCAACGATTATAAGGTAAAGTATTACAACTATGATTGGAATTTGAACGATTGGCAACAATAAAATTGGTAGATTTTAATTGAGCTAAATTTTATAAAAAATCGCATCTTTGTGCCTACAAAATACAAACCTGTATATGGCACAAACACTTTCTATTGTAATTCCAGTTTATAACGAAGAAAACACCATTAGTGATATCTTAGATCGAGTTTGGAAAGTTGAACTATTCGGCAATATTGGGAAAGAAATTATTCTTGTAAACGATGCCTCTACCGATGGGTCTGATGAGGTTATAAAAGCATACATTAAAGACAATCCCACGCTTAGTATTGCTTATGAGGTGCATTCAGTAAATAAGGGCAAAGGGGCGGCACTTCATACAGGTATTGCAAAAGCATCAGGCGATTTTACGATTATTCAAGATGCCGACTTAGAGTATGATCCTACTGAATATAATAGATTGCTAAAACCAATCACTGATGGATTTGCAGATGTTGTTTATGGCTCTCGATTTAGAGGAAGCAACCCACATAGAATTTTATTCTTTTGGCACTCAATTGGTAATGGCGTGCTCACATTTATGTCGAATATGTTCACCAATCTTAACCTTACAGATATGGAAACCTGTTATAAGGTTTTTAGGTCTGATATTATTAAGTCGTTACATTTAAAAGAAAACAGGTTTGGGTTTGAACCTGAAGTTACAGCTAAAATTAGTCGTATCCCTAATATTAGAATTTATGAAGTTGGCATTTCTTATTATGGCAGGTCTTATGAAGAAGGTAAAAAAATTAATTGGAAAGATGGAGTAAGAGCTATTTACTGCATTTTAAAGTATAATATTTTCTCTAAATAAATATGAATAACCTAAGCATAAAATGGTATTGGTTTCTTTTTGCCATTATTACGGCTGTTCATTTATTAGGCATGGCGCTTATTGATATTATGGATGTAGATGCTGCCCAGTACGCTTCTATGAGTAGAGAGATGTTAGAGACGGGCAATTATTTGGAGCTATTTAATAGAGGGAGCGCCTATTTAGATAAGCCTCCTTTTTTGTTTTGGGTTACCTCATTAAGTTTTAACGTATTTGGAATCTCCAATTTTACGTATAAACTACCTGCTTTTTTATTCGTTTTAATAGGCGTTTGGTCCACCTATAACCTAGGTAAATTGCTATATAATAAGCAAACAGGGTTATTTGCTTCTATTATTTTGTACAGTAGCCAAGCTTATTTCTTGTTTGTACACGATGTTAGAACCGATACTATTTTAGCCAATGTTGTAATACTTGCCGTGTGGCAACTATATGTGTTTATGCGTATAAGGTCGCTACAAGCGTTATTAATTGGTTCCTTAGCCGTAGGAATAGCGATGCTTGAAAAAGGGCCTATTGGGCTAATGTTGCCCGTATTGGCATTAGGCAGTCAATTAATTTATGCCAGAAGTTGGAAAGCTATCTGGCGTTGGGAGTGGCTACTTGGGCTTGTCGTAATTTTAGCAGTACTAGCACCCATGTGTTATGGGCTTTATACACAGTATGGTATGCATGGCCTTGAGTTCTATTTTTGGACCCAGAGCTTTGGGCGAATAACAGGCCAAAGCGAATGGCAAGATAACTCAAGTGGGCTTTACTTTGTGCATACATTTTTATGGGCCTTTTTACCGTGGATGTTTATTGCTTTTTATGGGGTTGTGATGAATTTAATGGGTCTTATTAAGGATAAACTAGTCTATCAATCAAATAAGGAAGTTATTACAACGGCTGGTTTTGTTCTTACATTTATTGCCATGTCGCTTTCGAATTATAAATTGCCTCATTATATTTTTGTGGCCTTTCCGTTAGTTGCCATTATTACGGCCGATTATTTACTGAAAATAGGCAAAGGAGATACAATTAAAAAAATATTTATAGGTCTTAATTGGTTTGTAATCACAGTTTTAACTGTTTTAATTGGCTTACTAGTGTTTGGAACATTTACACTTACAAACCCATTTATTATTGGTATAGGATTTGGATTAATTATAATGGGGGTTTATTTTTTAATAAAGGGAAGTAGCCCCGTTCAAAAAATATTTACTTCGGCAGCGTTGGTAATTATTGGGGTTAACTTTTTACTTAACACTTTTTTTTATCCCACTTTACTCCAATACCAAGGAGGCAGTGTTATTGGCAAAGTAATAGCTAAGAATTACGATAAAGAAACACCTATTTATAGTTTTAACATAGTAGAGCATTCGTTGGATTTTTATTCGCGAAGAATAGTGCCTGTTTTAAAGGAAGACGCCAATTTTGACGAAAAAATTCTTGTATTTACAAACACAGCAGGCTATTTAAAATTAGAGAAGAAAGGATATACACTATCCGTTTTAAAAGAAGTAGATGATTACCATGTAACTGAGCTAACCATTCACTTTTTAAGACCTTCGCTTAGACCCAATGCCATTGGCAAAAATTATTTATTGAGTGTTTCTCGATAATGAAGAAAACATTGGAGGTAAAATAGCGAGGTCAAAGGCATTAGAAATAGCACCTGATTCAATCATTGTTTTTGGAGAGTCAATAACTAAATCATGGGGTGTCATCAACATTATTTTATTGCAAAATTGAAGCATATACTCTAGGTCGTGGCCTGAAAATAAAATAGTTTTTTGTTGGTCTTGGGCAAGTTTTTGGAGTAATTCCAGTATAATAAACCTATTTTTAATATCTAAATGCACGGTAGGCTCATCCAAAATCATTACGGGGGTGTCTTGCGCTAGTGCTTTAGCAATCATAGCTTTTTGCTTATTACCATCGCTTAGCTCGTTAAATAGTTGGTGTCTATTTTGGTATAAGCCTACAGATTGAAGGGAAGAATTAATAAGGTCTTGATCGTTTAAAGTTATGTTAAATTGCCAATTGGTGTAAGGGTACCTTCCCATTTTTACTAGTTCTTCAACGGTGGCTAATCCGGCATTAACACGCTCGGTAAGTACCAAAGATATATGCTTGGCACGTTCAGCAAAACTTAGTTTAAAAATATTTTTTCCGTTAATAAGCACGTGCCCATTTAAAGGAGGGAGCAGGCCACTTAATGTTTTAATAAGTGTAGATTTTCCAATTCCATTTACTCCAATTAAACCATAAAGTTGACCTTCGGCAATGTTAAATTCTAAGCCATCTGCAATCTTTGCTATGGTTTTGCCTTTATACCCAATTGATAGGTCGGTAGCAATTAAAGGCAAGTAAGGCTCCATTAGTCTTCAGGATAGGGAATAAATACAAAGCGTGTAAATTCGCCATCCATTACAAATAAGCAACAAAACTCATCAGGGTCTTTGTAATTTGCTATAAAATCAGCTTCTTTTTCTGGGGTTACTAATTCTCTTTGCACAAATTCATCTAAAAAAGAGGCATTATAATTCCATTGTGTTTTGCCTTCTTTTCTGCCAATTAGTAACTGCCCTATTGTTGGGTCTCCATTTTTTCTGATTGGGAAAATAGGATATTTTGAAAATGCTCTATCTCGAATATGGTAAGATGCTTCTTTTAGGGCATCGCACACTTTAATAAAATCGTTGGAAATAGTGCCTAAGTATTTGCCATCTAGTTCAGGCGAGTTTTCGTGCTGCATTGTGTGAGTTCGTATTTACGGAGTGCAAAGTTAATAATCAGTTTGTACAAACCTTGTTA
>CAZGDC010000196.1:0-4353 GCA_964524405.1 uncultured Roseivirgaceae bacterium | reverse complement strand
TTACTTGATATAGAGATGATTACTTTGCATATTGAGGTATGAATAAATCATTTAATCCTACTCTTGCAGACAGTATTTGCGATTTGAGAGCCCTTTAAAACCTAAAGGAAAAGTAAAATATAAAATGGCAGAGGATAGAGAAGAGGAACCTCGAAATTCAGAGGAAATAGACAACGAATCTGCAGTTAAAAAAAAGGATGTGAAAAAGAGCCAATATAATGCGGGATTTCAATATTAATATGGAATGGATTACATTTTATAGTTCCTTTCGGATTTAAGGTAATCGTAAGTTATAAAAGTTTTAAGTTGCTTACAATGCAGATTTAGTGCAATTTTATGCTAATGATAAATATGTATTCAAAATTTATATGGTTACTGCTCTTTTTGTGTCTTACCTCCACTTCTATTGCACAAAAACGTGCGCGCAAAAATATCACTATAAAAGATTCGATAAGCACCGCTTATGACTTTGGAAGTAATGAGTTATTTAAATTTCCAAATGTGAATAAAGTGGCCTATTATTCGAATAAAAGGGAGTTTAAAAAAATAAAAAATTATAATAGCAAAAAAGATTGGGAGCACCTCTATCCTGTACTAAAAAAATACGTTTCAAAATTTGGCATTGAAAATTTTCATGAAAACACCTACCTCATTTGGCGGCTCGCCAAACTTACTGAGTCGCTTGGTAACGAGCAGGAGTCTATTTTTTTATATCGTTTGGCATTAAATCATTACCGTAGCAACCTAGATATTAAAACCATTGAACTTACCTACGATTCGCTCAACCAAAAAAATGCCATTGATTATGTGCCCATCGACTATTATTATGAGCTGGTAGAATATAGACAGCAGGTGGATACGCTGCGCCCCCCAAGAGGCGTATTATTGAATATGGGGCGATGGATTAATTCGGATTATGCTGATTATGCCCCTGCATTGAATAATGATGATTCTTTCTTATTATTTACCACCAAAAGAGATGTAAGAGAAGACCCTTTGGACAGAAAACATATCGAAAATTTATACTACAGCAAAGGAGATGGAATTACATGGGAAACGGCTCAACCCCTAGAAGGCATCAATACCAAATTTAATGAAGGATCTGGAATACTAAGCCATAATGGCAAAGAGTTGATTTTTTCGAGGTGCAAAGCACCTGATGGGTTTGGTAATTGCGATTTATATGTTGCCGAGAAACTAGAAGATGGCTCTTGGGGAAATGTGCGCAATTTAGGCTCCAACATAAACAGAGAAAGTTGGGAGTCTCACCCCACATTAAACCATACCGATGACACGCTGTTTTTTGCCTCTGATAGAATTGGAGGGTTTGGCTTATCAGACATTTATTATTCCACCAAAAATAAGGATGGGGACTGGGGCCCAGCCCAAAATGCTGGTCCCATTATAAATACAAGAAAAAATGAAGTAAGCCCTTTTATTCATCATAAAAACAATGTGCTCTATTTTAGCTCCAATGGTCATCTATTAAATTTTGGAGAGTTTGATATTTTTAAAACATTTAAAACGAATGGCATTTGGGCTTCCGCCAAAAATATTGGCCCACTAGTAAATGGCCCTGGGAGTGAGTTCTATTTTACCATTGATAGCAAATCTGAAAATCTATTTTACGCTCGCTCAGCTGAGAACAATATGGACAACCTCGATCTTTATTCGTTTCCTCTACCTATGGAAGCGCAACCCAATGCGAATACACGATTAGCAGGAAACATTAAAAATACTGAAACAGGAGCGGCTATATCTGGTATCGTATCTATTATAGATTTGGATAAGGGCATTGAAGTAGCTCCGCAGTTTTTAAGAGAAGACGGCAGTTTCGAGTTTAAACTTATTAATAATAACAACTACTTAGTAATTGTACAGGGAGAGAATTTTTTTAGGATAGAAGAATTAATTCATCTGGAAAATGACACCCAACTAACCACTAAAGTTAAACCCATTTCAACAAAAATTAAATTTGAATCTATCGTATTTGCCAATGGGGAGTCTAAATTAGCAGCAAGCATGTACGATGACCTTGATAAGGTTGCTGACTTTTTATTAGATAATCCAACATTTAAACTTAAAATATCTGGCCATACCGATAGCGATGGTCGTGAAAACTTTAACTTGAAATTATCACAAGAAAGAGCTGATGCCATAAAGGAATATTTAATTTATTTTGGCAATATTGAGGAGAATCGTATTGAAGCTAAAGGGTTTGGAAGCTCCGAACCTATACTAAAAGACCATTCCGAGCAAGCAAAAAAACTAAACAGACGAGTTGAGTTTGAATTATATCGCAATTAATTGATTAACCTAACGTAAAAAAATATACCATATTAACATTGAAATGCCGCATTAGATTTTAAAACCAATTTGCTTATGACCCTATACTTCTCTTTTATTTTTGCTTTTTTTACAGTAGCACATCCTATAACTCCATCAGGAAAAAGCATTATTGAGCAATCTATTGAATTTCATGACCCAAATAATAAATGGGGCGAACTGCAAGCCCATTTAGAATTTACAGAAACAAGGCCTAGTGGAGATAACCGTAGTATTTGGATAGATATAGATAATTTGCGTGGTAATTTTTGTATGATGCGTGAGGTTAAAAAGATGCATGTTGAACGCCACATGAAAGCCGACTCTTGCTTTTATAATATAGATGAGTATGAACAACTAACCGACAAAGAGTTTGAAGATTATAAATTAAATGATGCTCGTAGTTTTTTTATGAGAAATTATTATTTATACCTATGGGGGCTGCCCATGAAATTAACTGACAGCGGAACCCAAATTACAGAAGAAGCCAAGCGCTCCAAATTTGATGGAAAAGAAGCCTATGAGGTAAAGGTTACTTATGATGCTGAAACAGGAAGCGATATTTGGTTCTTTTATTTTAATCCGGAAAACTATGCTATGATTGGCTATCGTTTTTACCACAACCTTGAAAAAGGGGATGGGGAATACATTTTGTTGGAAGGAAGTGAATTAGTATTGGGGTTGAATATACCTAAAGCAAGAAGTTGGTACACGCACCAAGATTCCACTTTATTAGGCACCGACATTTTAACTTCGTACAGCGGACTTAAACACACCCATTATTAATAATAAGGCTAGTGAAAAAAACAAGCTACGTTCGGTTTGGTGTCGTTTTAAGCATAACCCTGCTTGTCTATTTTTTTTTACTCTATATTCTAATCAAGTACGAGTCCATCCACCCTGATGCGGGCATAAATAATTGGAGTAATGCCATTTGGTGGTCTATTACTACATTAACTACCGTTGGCTATGGCGATTTAGTTCCAATAACAACTATAGGTAGAGTTATAGGGTTTATTTTTTTAATTGCAAGTTTTTCTATTTATGCCGTTTTAATAGGTTTAATTTCAAGTATTATGAACAAATTAAGAGAAGAAAAGAGGTTAGGTTATGGGGGCACCAAGTGGGATCACCATGCTATAATTGTTGGTTGGGATCTTTTTGCCCAATCAGTTATAAAGCAATTATTAAATGTTGGCAAAAGAGTTGTTATAATAACCAACCAAAAAGATGCCATGGATTTTATTCGTGAAAACTACCCTTCCAATTCGGTATTTGGCATGTACTCCGAATTAAAAACACCCGAAATATTGGATAAAGCCAATATTGGACAATCATCGGCCGTGTTTGTAAACTTAGATAGTGATACAGAAAAATTAGTGTTTATGCTAAATACAAAAAAGGTTTATGCTAATTTAAATTACATTATTACCCTTGATAACTCTGATTTAAAACCCACACTACTCGAAGCTGGTGCTACTTATGTGCTCTCTAAAACTGAAATTGCCGCAAAGCTATTAGCTTCTTACATTTTTGAGCCCGATGTGGCCGCCTTTAACGAAGAAATAATTGCGGTAGCTGAAACGGAGCAGATGTACGATATGAAACAATATAGGGTAACAGAAGACAACCCTTATAATGGAATGTTGTACGACAACGTATTTTATGATATTAAAAAAGAATACAACGCAATACTTGTTGGCATTGTGCAATGTACCGATGGTCATAAAAAGCTTATCAAAAATCCGGAAACCTCAATCACCATTACTAAAGATGATTACTTACTAATGCTTATAAATGGGAAAGCTGAAAAATTAGTTGATAAAGTTTTTAAAGTAAAAGAAGGTTTTGACGAATAACGTATATAAAATCTAAAAATAAATTTCACAAACAGTAAGTAATTTTTGATTGAAGATTTGATAACATAAGCACATTTTTTAAAACAGAGTAATTCTTTTATCCTATCCCATATTAACATTGGAATGCCGCATTGAAATATGGGTTAACAAGGAGCGTATAAGAAAACAA
>CAZGDC010000195.1:0-4368 GCA_964524405.1 uncultured Roseivirgaceae bacterium | reverse complement strand
CCCTACTATACCATTTAACTACAATTTGTATAGGTAGTTAAGTGCTTATCTCTATAAGATTTTATGAACAGGAAGCCACACACATTTTTTTATTATACTTGAGTGGTGAGCAACGCAAGATGTTTAAAATAGACACTCCATAGAGTGCCTATTTTAAACATCAAACAAAAGGGTTTATACTCCTAAAGAGATAAGCTTTTTACTTACTTGTAACCCTGCCTTTTTGCAAGCAGCTTCATTAATTTTAAATTTCAATTTTGAGTTCTCAATAATAAAAGCAATTGATGCTCCATTATTGATTTGTCCTTTCTCTGAAACTATTAATACATTTTTTAAATTTCCCATACTCTTAATGCTCTTAGCATTATCTGAGCTCACATAAACAACATGGCAACTAGAAGCCTGAGTAGCAAAAGCGATTTTTTTTACTTGGATTGATTTTCCATTAAGCTCACGAGACCCTAGTACTCCATTTATTTCACTTACTGTTGCATCCTTGGCATAAACACCAATTACATAACTATCATTTACATTACTCCATTTTATATTTTTTATAAAATTATAGATGTAAAGAGATTGCATTTTTGTTACAGAGTTCTGTGCAGTAGCACTTGATGCAAAGGCGGTTGTTATAACGAGTATTATTACTATTAATTTTTTCATGATTGTATTGAATAATTAAAATTTGTAATTTACTCCTAACCCATACATAGCACCAATTTGGCTCATGGTAGCATTATGAAGCTCGTCTGTATGAGCAATTAGTCCAGAATTGAATATGTCGTTACCAAATACAAATACGGAAAGAGCATCTTCTAGCAAATTCTTTTCGGCTCTTATGTTAAAAATAAACCTAGAAGAATTTTCGGCAATGGTTGTTCCTTGGTTGTAAATAGGATTTATTGCTTCCTTCCCTTCTCCATAGATGGTTATATACCTTTGATTTTCATATCTATACTTAGTTTCTGTTCTAAACTCCGATGCCCATACAAGCGATGTACTAATATTCAATGATGATGAAATATCATACGAAGCCCTAAATCTGATTATATTTTCAGGCATTGTTGGCACATCTGGTGTTTTGTTAATCTGCTCATCGGTTAAACCATTGATATCGAAGTAATCGTTTTCTTGGTACTCAATTTTAGTTTTAAGAAAAGTGTGCGATAATTCAAGCGTTAAGTTTGATGTTGGACGAGCCTTTATAATTGTTTCTGCTCCTACAGAACTTCCTTTAATGGAATTGCCATATATATAATAATCTACATATACTCCAGGCCTTGTTGGTGATTGATGATTAGTTTCTACTACTTCTGGTGTAAGGCTAATGCCATCAACAAATAAGTTATAAAATAAATTAGTTTCAAATGTTACTTTGTTTTTAACATTAGCTCTAAATCCAAGCTCTAAAATTTGAAATCTAGCTGGGCTTTTATCTATTCCATTGGTAATGCCAACATTGTTAATGCCTGAGTTTGAAGGAGCACTAATTAGTAGCATGTCAAGATTAGTTTGGTCATAGCCAGGGGTAGCGTACGATTGTGTAAAGCCAGTCCAAATGGTTATGCTTTTTTTAGGCCTATAGGATAGTTTGGCCATTGGCGACCAAAAATAACTGGAGTGGAGTAACGTATAGTTTTCTCCTTTAATTCCTACAATCAAATCTAACTTATCAGAAAAACTAATTTTATCTTGTATAAATGCAGAGAAGAGTATTTCTGTATTTATAGGATCAATGTACTTAATCATTTCTTCGCTATTGATATCGTGGATGTTAAAATTAAGTATTCTATAATTTACACCTACACTAAAATCATTTTTACCAATTGTAAAATTATCTTGAATTTCAAAATCTATTATTTGATTTAATGCTTCATAGCCTCCAGAAAGTTTTACATAGTCATTTTCTCTATTGGTAGAAATACGAGCAAAAAAGCTATTGTTTTCACCAAACGAATGATCTAGCCTTATGCTGCTAACAAGCCTATTATCAATTATGTTTTTATGTATTTTTGTATCGGTGCCAGATAGCAATCCGGCAGAATCTATAACGATGCTATAATCCTCTTTAAGAAGCCTGTTATAATGAGCTCTAAAAATGATAGAAGTGTTTTCTGAAAACTTAAATTTTGCTTTTGCCCCCATAGAAAACATGGTAGAAGCTTCAAAATCTCCGGTATATGCGTTCGGTATGGTGGCAGTTCCAGATCCATCTGATAGAGGAACCGTAACTTGAGCTCCATCAAATTCTGGCAATAACCCATACCCTTTAAAATACCTTACTTTACCGTATCCTGATATAGCTAATTTTTCTGATACTTTTCCTCCAGCTCTTAAACTGGTTGAAACATAACCTGGGGCGGCTCCTTCGGCTCTTATGTTTATACCATCGTACTTATCTGGGTCTTTGGTAAAAATATTTACAACACCTGTGGCTGAGTTTGCACCATAGATAACTCCTCCAGAACCTTTAATAATTTCTATTCGTTCAATTTCGTCTAAAGGGATGTCAAAATTTCGGTACGACATATGCGATGTCATTAACTCTAGTATTGGGGTTCCATCCAATAAAAATAATACCGTTCCTTTGGTACTATGCTCAGCAGAAGAATAGCGCACACTAGAAGTTACACTGTTGTATTCGTCTTGTATGCCCCAGTAGCCAGGCACATTTCGCAATAATTCGTGTAAAGTAGTTGCTCCTGATTTTCTTATATCGTCATTAGTGATCACATAAATAGAGGAGGCTACATCTTGCAGTCGTTCTGCTTTTTTTGATACGGATGTAATATCTATACCCATTAGGTCTTCGAAATCCATCTCTATCATGTCGTTTTTGTTTTGCTCTTCTTGAGCAATAGCGGCTGTTCCAGCAAAGAGCATGGCAGTAGCCGCTAAATAATAAGGTAATTTTTTCATTACAAGCTTTTGTTTTTTTACTAATAGTTTAATTATTCAAATTTTTATAACCCCATAGTCTTGTTTTGGTTAATTTAGAATAATAGAGTTAACCCCCAAAAATACATTATGATGAAAGAGAATTGGGTGTAAAAGCGTTAGTTTTAGAGCGCTAACAGCTAAAAATGGTACTTAAAAAATATAGATGATTTCAAATAAAAGACAAAGGTACATTTTTTTTCGAGGGGGATGCCTTTATTTCCGCTAATTTTATCCACTAAGTAACTGTTCCTAAATAACTAATACATTTTAACTCGTTCTTTTGTCCTTTTACTGCGTTGTAATTTATTTAAGTAGCTACGGCTATTCGCATAATTTACGCCTTGTTAAAGAACAAAATTACTTCGCTAATTCTGTATGATTTATTTATGAACAGGTACTAAACACAAGCATCCGCTTGGTGCACCCGTGCAAGTAGTGGTTTACTTACACATAACAGCAGCCAACACCACATGCCTTTTGTTGTTTAAATAGATTTGTTCATCTTTAATTAACAAATCAACCTCAACAGCAGGCAATTTGTTAAAATTTAAGGTAAGAACACCTGTAGCCCCAAAAGAGGAAGTGCTCCAAGTGCCCTTATGTTTGCCTTTGTATTTGCCAATATCTCCTTTTACCACTCCTGTTCGTTTTAACTTACTCATAAAAGTGCCATCTTGGCACAGAAACACTTCGTTCTCAGACTTAGTGCCAAGCTTATTTCCGTGATGCATTAACTTTTTATTGGTTAAAAATTGTTTCCAATAAAAGCCTTCGTATGGTTTGGTTATAACAGGATCTACAAAAACAACGCTTTCTAGAAACTCATGAACCGACTTTTCCATTTCTGATACATGTTTTTCTTTCCCTATTAATAAAGCCGATACACATCTTCCAAACTCTCCACAACGTGCAGCAATAAATCCTTTAGTTACATGTTGGTCTGTGCCCGTAAGAATTACGCCAGAGGTTAGCAAATCTCCCTTTAGTACAAAATTTCCATCTGATTTAAGTACTCGGCCTTCCTTCAACTCAAGCCCCGTAATCCAACCTGCTTTTATTTGCTCAAAATTTGTAGTATCGCCCAACAGATAAATGGATGCGTCCAACCCTTTCAGAGAGCTCAATAAAAAAAGGGTAGATCCTTGAGGTAAGGTTCCCATCCAACCTTGTGGTACTTTAGCTTTAAACCCAAGTGTTGGCGTGTATATTTCTTCGCCAGGGTTGTACACTTCGCCAGGCGTTATCGTTTTTTGCCCAAAACTTAAAACAGAAACCAAAACAAATGCAACTGGTAAAAATGATTTCATAAATTACTTTATTTAGTATCAATGTAAAAATACCTAACTAGGTGTATAAATTTCTTTTAACAAATGTAGGGTTGATCGGTTTAAAATATCAAACACCTCTTGAAAACCTTGCGCTCCTCCA
>CAZGDC010000194.1:0-4383 GCA_964524405.1 uncultured Roseivirgaceae bacterium | reverse complement strand
TGAGCAAATAAAATACCTGATGAATTATTAGTAATATCTACATTGGCTAATATTTTATAAGAACGACCTCTTACATTTACGGCATTACCTTCGGGTACTGGTGCTGCAAAAGGATAATAAACATATCGATCCCTGGCAGGTTCAGATGAAGGTCTTTCAATTCCAATAATTTCAGCAGCACTTCGATCATCAAGAGGTAACACATTATTTATTTCAGCTTCTACAAACCAAGCATCTATTAACTCTTGTAATTTCTCAGGGTTTTCTTTCGCAAGATCGTTAGATTCTGATCTATCAACAGCTACATGGTACAATTCCCACTCGTCTTTATCAAAATTTCCAACTCCTGAAAGTGGTGCGTGTATGGCAGCGGCTTTCCAGCCATCTTTCCATATCCCTCGTGAACCTAACATCGCAAAATATTGTACTTTCTTTTGAGTGGGGTCATTTGGTTTAGCGTCAAATGTATAAGCCATAGAAACACCAGATAATGGTACTTGTTGAACTCCTTGATAAACTTCTGGCATTTCTAAACCAATCAATTCAAGAAGTGTTGGAACAATGTCAACCGAATGATGGTATTGATGACGAATTTCTCCTTTAGCTTTAATTCCTTTTGGCCAAGAAATAACTAACGGGTCGTTGGTTCCACCTGCATACTGAGAATAACGCTTAAACATTTTAAAAGGTGCCGAAAAAGCAGATGCCCATCCTGTTGGGTAATGCTCGTATGTTTCAGGTCCACCTAATACATCTAAGTATTTCATATTTTCAGATAATTCATCTGGATACCCATTAAAGAATTTGTTTTCATTTACCGACCCGTTTGGACTTCCTTCTCCAGATGCTCCATTATCAGCGGCATACAATACGATTGTATTTTCTAATTGTCCACTTTCTTCTAAATAGTCAATAACTCTACCTACCTGTGCATCGGTATATTCAGAAAAACCTGCATACACCTCAGCCATTTTTGAAAACAATCTTTTCTCATCCTCATTTAAAGTATTCCAAGGGCGAACCATATCAATTGCTACTGCCATATCTTCTCGCATAGGGTTCATAGGGTTGTTTACTGTTCCTTCAGGTAGAATTTCTTTTTCAATCATACGTGCAGTAACCCAATCTCTATACGCATCATACCCTGCATCAAATTTGCCTTTATATTTTTCAATATATTCTTTTGGTGCGTGATGTGGTGCATGATTTGCTCCTGGGTTATACCACATATACCAAGGTTTTGAAGGATTTGTTGCTTGTTGGTCACGAATCATTCCTAAGGCGTGGTCTGCAAGGTCTTTTGAAAGATGATATCCTTCTTCAAATTCTCTTTCCACAAAATGATTGTCTTCAATTAAATCTGGATACCATTGGTTGGTTTCTCCACCAATAAAACCGTAAAAACGATCCCAGCCCATTTGTAAAGGCCATTGTTTTTTACTTCCACCCGAAGCTACATCTTGCTCAGGTACGTTATGGTTTTTTCCAATCCAAAAAGTACTATAACCGTTGTCTTGTAATATTTTAGAAAGCGGGGTTACTTCTGGCCCCATTCTTCCATTAGCCCCAGGAAAACCGTCAGCCGTCTCAGTAATAGCCGCCATCCCATTTAAGTGGTGATTTCTGCCTGTTTGAATCGTTGAACGGGTAGGTGAACACAATGCTGTAGTATGCCACTGCGTATAAGTTAAACCATTGGAGGCAAGCTTATCCATCGTTGGCATATTTATACCGCCACCATAAGGAGACCACGCACCTAAACCAGTATCATCGTACAAAATGAATAATACATTTGGAGCACCTTCTGGAGCTGATTTAGGTGTAAAAGCCGACCAGTCTGATTCTGAATCACGAATGTCTAAGGCAATTTTTCCTTTGAACTCTGAAGCTGAATTTTCTTCTTTTTTAGTAGTAGCACTTTGATTACAACTTACTATTCCAATAGCGAGTAGTCCAAAGACAAGTGGTTTAAATAACTTTTCTAATTTCATTTTTTGTTTTTTCATTTGATTTTTAATTCTATGCTTAGAAGATATTTAGCTTTCAATTTAGAAAGCTCTAATAGCTCGAACGTAATTCTTTTTGTCTTTTAATTCACTTGACTGATTGCCAGCATTAAAACTTTGTATCCATACAGTATTGTCTAAATAATGAGATGAAGACCAATACTCACCTCCTTTTAATACGTCACCATTATTTTTAACAGCTACCTTATCTACTATTTCTTTATGTTGGTATAACGAATCCAACTCATCTCTACTCGGTAAAAACCAATCTTCAAATCCGTCATTTTTATATGTGTCGCAAAGATCAGCAGCTATATTTGAAGTGTTACAAGCACTTAATATATCTATAGTGTTTTGAGCCCCTGTACCCAACTCTAAACCTTTAGCTCCAAAACTAAGCAGTGATGGACATCCCCATTCTATATCAAATCCTTGATCATTTACCGAACTTATTAAACCATGCTCACCCGTGCCATCAAGGTAAAAAATTACCCCTCCTTGGTGAAAATCACCAATAGTTAATTTGGGAGTAACCTCCTCCTCTTCCTTATTGCAAGATTGGGCAAATAATGCAAGACCCAAAATCATTGCACCAAATAAATAGTTAGCAATTTTCTTCATTCTAAAATTTTTTACAAAAATAGATTATAAAAATTCTTAAAAAAATATCATTTGATAGCTTTACGCTTTTTCTTTATTCTGTGGATGGTTAAAGGGGTAATTCCTAAAAAACTCGCAATGTGTTTGTCGAAAGCAGTTTCAATTAAAATGGGATTCCATTTAATTAAATCTACATATCGTTCTTCGGGTGTCATTGTAACGAATGTATTCAAACGATAAGAAAGTGTTAGAATAATTTCTTTTAAAAAATTTAGATAAAACTTCATTATTTCAGGATTTCCATATCCCAAATTTTCTAATTCACTCATATCAATTTTTAAATAATGTATTTCACCAATTGATTCAATATTGAGTGTTTGAGCTTCATCACCAAAGACTTTTGCATCGCCCATTAAGTGTCCTTCGGCTCTTATAAAGTCATTTAATTCTTGTCCTTTGTTATTAATGCTATATGCTCGTGCTACTCCTTTTAATATAAAAATTAGATTTTTATCTGTTTTGCCACTTTTCAGAATTGATTCTTTGTTTTTTGCAGAATAATATTTAGCTATTGACAAGAAAACATCAACGTTTTTTTTCTCCAAATTTGGAAAATATTTAATGATTAAGTCTTTTATATCAGATTTTGATAATCTCATTTAGTATAAAATATTTTTCCTGTTCCTAAAAGACCTATAAAAGTAAAAACAGCAAAAACTAAACTGCTTACAGCTAATTGCATTCCTCCCGAAAGAATATGACCGCTAGTACATCCACCAGCCATTCTTGCACCAAAAACCAAAATAAAACCACCTAAAAGTGACCAAATAATTCTTTTAGATTTGGAAGTTCCTTTAAAGCGTTCCCAATTACTATAAATAAGTTTGAGTTGAAATTCCTTTTTAAGTGTTGAAATAATTAAACCTGCTAAAAATGCTCCGCCAAGAAATAAAAGCTCCCAATGTCCATCTTTTAGTATAGAATTAAAATAATCATTTGTTGTAAAACCTGTTAAGTAATCGGCAACATATGGAAATGAAGTTGAAGCACCAATAGGTCGATTAGAGGCAAAATTCGAAATTATTATTGCGTTTAGTATTGCCAATGCTATACCTGCATAAATCCATTTTCTTCCTTGTGTTTTATCTTTTTTATTCAACCAAAAAGAAATGTAAATAAATAATGCTGCTATTATAACAATGAGAATATAAAATATAGATTTAGATGCTACCAATGTATTCAAAGAAATCGCACCTAGATTAGGACCTAATATATTTTGCATTGATGGCAGTGCTAAGGTGTAAACCAAGCCACCCAAAAGACCGCCTATGAGTCCAAGTAAAGCATCAATGGACCCTTCACCTACAGATATTGCTAAGGTACCTGGACAATAACCTAATATTGCCATACCAATACCAAATAGGAGTCCGCCTAATATAATTCCGCCAAGCATAAAGGGTTTAATATGGTAGGAGGCATAGCCCAAATTTATTTCAATGCTTAGTAATATTACACCAATGCCTATGGCTAAAACGATTGTTTTTACAACCGCTAAATCTTCAAGTATTGCTAAACCGCTAATGGTATTGTACCTATTTAATTTAGCATACATAAGTATCGCTCCAAATAAAAATCCGAATAGTATTATTTCCATATTAATTAAGTTCAAAAGGATAAATCACTTTCCAATCTTTTTCCATATCAATTACTGTCCAACCATTTTTAATTGCTTGGTCTAAACCTTTGTCAAATTTTCCAATATGAGATTCTCTGTCAT
>CAZGDC010000193.1:0-4412 GCA_964524405.1 uncultured Roseivirgaceae bacterium | reverse complement strand
CATTAACCATCCGCATACGCCTCAACAGGCAAGCAACTACACATTAAGTTTCTATCACCATAAGCATCGTCCACTCTAGCTACCGATGGCCAAAATTTATTGCCTTGCACATACGGCAATGGGTAAGCCGCCAAGCTACGAGAATAGCCGTGTGCCCACTCATCGGCAGTAATTTCTGCGGCTGTATGTGGTGCATTTTTTAGCACGTTATCTGCCCCATCTGCCTCCCCCGAAATAACGGCTTCTATTTCTGTATGAATGCTCAATAAAGCATCGCAAAAACGATCCATCTCCTCTTTCGTTTCACTTTCAGTAGGCTCTATCATTAAGGTGCCAGGCACAGGAAAAGAAACTGTAGGTGCATGAAATCCATAATCCATTAAGCGTTTAGCTACATCCACTACTTCTATACCCCCCACTTTAAACTGTCTAAAATCCACAATCATTTCGTGGGCACACCTACCGTTAGCACCACTGTATAAAATAGGGTACTTAGTGGCTAACCGCTCTTTTATATAATTGGCATTAAGAATAGCATATTGGGTAGCTTCTTTTAGCCCTTTAACGCCCATCATGGCAATATAAGCATGACTAACAATAGCCACACTGGCACTACCCCATGGGGCAGAAGATATGGCAGTAATTGCTTTTTCTCCCCCTGTTTTAACTACGGGGTTACTTGGCAAAAAGGGAGCTAAGTTGCTTGTTACACAGATGGGCCCTATACCTGGGCCTCCACCACCATGTGGAATAGCAAAGGTTTTGTGTAAATTTAGGTGGCACACATCTGCCCCAATAGCTCCTGGGCTGGTTAGCCCAACTTGCGCATTCATATTGGCGCCATCCATATACACCAAACCCCCATTTTTATGAATTATATCACATATTTCAATAATACTTTCTTCAAAAACGCCATGGGTTGATGGATACGTTACCATTAGCGACATTAAATTTTCTTTGTGCTCTTCTGCTTTGGCTTTCAAATCTGCTACATCAATATTTCCTTTTGCATCGGAAGCTATAATAATTACTTTAGAGCCTGCCATAACTGCACTAGCTGGATTTGTGCCGTGCGCAGAAGCTGGTATTAACGTTACATTTCGATGCCCATTGCCATTATCTTCATGATAGGCTTTTATAACCATTAGCCCAGCATACTCCCCTTGTGCTCCACTATTAGGTTGCAATGAGGTGGCTGAAAAGCCTGTAATAATAGCCAGCCACTCTTCCAATTCTTGTAACATTTGGTGGTAGCCCTTGGCCTGATCGAAAGGAATAAATGGATGCAATGAAGAAACTTTTGGCCATGATAAAGGCAACATTTCAGACGTGGCATTTAACTTCATGGTACACGAACCCAACGAAATCATGGAGTGTGTAAGCGATACATCCTTATTTTCCAATCGCTTAATATAACGCAGCATTTCATGCTCAGGCTGATAGCTATTGAACACGGGATGTGTCATAAATGCTAAAGTTCGCTGGTGCGAAGTAGGCATGGCTATTTCTAAAAAATCAGACCCTACAGCCTCACTTGGCTTGAGGGAGGTAATGGAAGCCAACACGTCTGCAATTGCTTCCAAGGTTTCAAATCGGGTAGTTTCATCTAAAGATATACCAATAACATTATTGCCAAAATACCTAAAGTTCATTTCTGCTGCTTCGGCATTTTTCTTTAGTAGCTCATCCGAAGTGCCTTTTGGCAATGCAAGTTTTAAGGTATCAAAATAAACGTTGTTTAATTGAGTGTATCCTAAAAATGTTGCTTGACTAGCCAAATACTGTGCTAGCCCATGAATTCGGCCTGCTATTTTTTTTAATCCATTAGGCCCATGATATACCCCGTACATGCCCGCAAGTACCCCAAGTAATACTTGAGCCGTGCAAATATTAGAAGTAGCCCGCTCACGCTTAATATGTTGCTCCCTTGTTTGCAAAGCCATACGGTAGGCATTATTGCCATTTTTATCTAGCGATGCTCCTATAATTCGACCGGGCAATTGCCTTTTGTATGCCTCACGAGTAGCTAAAAATGCAGCATGTGGCCCTCCATATCCCATGGGCACACCAAAGCGTTGCGAATTTCCAATGGCAGCATCTGCCCCCATTTCACCTGCCGATTTAACAAATACTGCGCTCATTAAATCCACCCCCATACATACAAGTACGGAGTTTTCGTGTGCCTTGCTAATAAATTCTGTATAGTCTTTTACGGCTCCATTATTATCAGGATTTTGAATATACACACCGTATAAATCCTCCTTTGTTAAATCTATCTCCTTTAAATTATCAACAATTAAATTAATATTATTTGAGCCTGCTCTTGTTCTAATCACCTCTAGGGTTTGAGGAAAGATGTCTTTAGAAACAAAAAATGTACGTGCCTTTTTCTTCCCTCCTTTTTGCACAGCAGATAACATATACATGGCCTCTGCTGCGGCTGTACCTTCATCTAATAACGAAGCATTTGCTAAATCCATGCCGGTAAGATCGGCCACCATCGTTTGAAAATTCATCAAAGCCTCTAACCGCCCTTGCGCTATTTCTGCTTGGTAGGGAGTATAGGCAGTGTACCAACCTGGGTTCTCTAAAATATTACGCTGAATAACAGGTGGCATTTGTGTATTATAATACCCCATGCCAATAAACGAACGATAGACCTTATTTTGCGCAAAACTTGCTCTTAAATGATCTATATACTTTCGTTCGGTTTTTGCTTTAGGCAATTTTAAATCCTCTTTAAGACGAATATTTTTTGGTACCGTTTGGCCTATTAGTTCATCAACTGACTGGACTTTAAGTAAAGAAAGCATCTCCTTAGTTTGAGCTGAATCTGGCCCAATATGACGATTTTTGAACTGTTCTGTGTAGTGCAAATCTATCTTCATCTGAATTCTATTTTTAGTTGATAAATACGGGTGCAAATCTAACAGAAACCCAACATAATTGTTAATCTACAAACTGATATTTTACCGCTTATAATTTTACCCAATAATTACAACTAATTCTTGTTACTTTAGCTGCTCAAATTAGTTAATTATGAAAAATTTAGGAATTGTTTTCCTCTTGTTTGTAGGCATTTTAACCACACAAGCACAAGAGGATGTTATGCGGAAATATGCTGCCGAAATAGATCAGGCAGAAATGAAGGAAATACTAACCATTTTAGCCTCTGATGCGCTAGAAGGAAGAGAAACGGGTGAACGAGGGCAAAAAATGGCTGCCGCTTTTATTGCAGATTATTTTGAAAGATTAGGTCTGAAAGCGGTTGTACCAACCGAAAATGGCATGAGCTACTACCAAAAATTTGAATTGGAGAGCAGCCAGCCTGGCACAACCTATTTAAAAGTGAGTGATAAAACTTTTAGCAATGGCAAAGAGGTGCTTTATTATGGCTCTGCTAATTTATCAGCTTCATTGCAAGCAGAAACCGTTTTTGCAGGCTCAGGTTCCGATGAGGAGTTTGCAACTATTAAACCAACTAACAAGGTAGTTATTATTGATGGTTCAACAGGATTTTTTCAGCAGTGGAAAGACCTCATTGATAAAGGCTATGAGCATGGAGCTTCGCTAGTTGTTATTATTGGAAAAGATACAGACGATGATTTTAATAATATTGTATCGCAATATGGTGACTATTTTATAAACTCAAGGCTTGGTTTTAAGCAAGAAGATGCCAAAAATATGGGAGCATTCTTAGTAGGACCATCTACCGCTGCTGCCCTTTTAGGAACTACTCAAGATAAAATGAATAAGGCTGTAACTGATAAAAAACTAACTAAGATAAAAGGGAAACCTGTTGAATACCTAGCTTCAAGAGAAGTAAAAATGGTAGGCACCGAAAATGTACTCGGTTATTTAGAAGGAACTGACAAAAAAGAGGAAGTTGTTATTATAACTGCTCACTACGATCATATTGGCAAGCAAGGCGAGCATATTAATAATGGAGCTGATGACGATGGCTCTGGCACAACGGCTGTACTAAAAATGGCAAAAGCATTTATAAAAGCAAAAAATGAAGGGCACGGCCCACGAAGAAGTATTTTATTTATGACGGTTACTGGAGAAGAAAAAGGGCTGTTAGGGTCTGAATATTACGTTAAAAATCCAATATTCCCGTTAGACCAAACCGTGGTTGATTTGAATATTGATATGATTGGTAGAACCGATGAAGCACACGAAGACAACCGAGAATTTGTGTACCTTGTTGGTTCTAATAGGCTTTCTACTGAGCTGCACGAGATTAGTGAAAAAGCAAACGATACCTTTACAAATTTATCTATTGATTACACCTATAATGATGAAAATCACCCCGATCGGATTTACTACCGATCGGATCATTGGAATTTTGCCAAAAATAACATCCCTGTTATCTTCTATTTTAATGGCACCCACGATGATTACCACCAACC
>CAZGDC010000192.1:0-4428 GCA_964524405.1 uncultured Roseivirgaceae bacterium | reverse complement strand
TATTAACATTGAAATGCCGCATTAGATTGCTTCTTTTTCACAACCTCATCGTTAATATGGTATAAAAAAAACTGTAAAAAATAAGCATAAAAAAACCGAAGCAGATCGCTTCGGTTTTTTTATGCTATGGCGTTTTTATTTTTTAAACCAATAACCTACCGCAATTTGAATATTAGTGGTTTTATACTCGCCTGCATTTTGAACAGTAAGTGTAGATGGAAAAATAAACCTTCCTGAAGCCATCAATGGCCCAAGTTCTACACCCAACCCAACCACAAATCCAAAAGCTCTATTATTAATTTGATTCGTAATATCTTCATGATCATGTTTTGAAGAGGTAACAAATGATAATTGGGGGCCCGCTTGAATGTTTAATACTTTTAAAATATAAAATTTAGCTACTATTGGTATATCTAACGTTGTGTTTTGAAAATCTGCTACCGTTCCATTTATATCAAACCCATCAATTCCTATTTGTGAATACAGCACATCTGCTTGAATGCCAATTATAGGCAATTTTAATTCAAGTGCTAAGCCAGCATGCCATCCCGTTGCATTATCAACAGAAATAGCTCCTCCCTGCGCATCTAAACTTGGAAGGTTTAATCCTCCTTTAACGCCAAATTTTATTTGAGCCTGTGCGGACAAGACACCAATTAAAAACAAAGCAACTAATAATGTGTAGATTTTTTTCATAATTTTTACTAATTTGATTTAAAAGCTTATTTCAAATTAAACTAATTATTTTCATTAATCCTCATTAATTTATTGTTTTCTACTTCCATTTTTAACCCGATTATGTAGTAGAATTCGTAATGAGAAGACAAAATGCAATAAATCAGGCTATACTAAAAGCTTGTTTTACTAACACTTGCTGTGTAACAATGTTGGATATTATAAAGAACAGATTAAGTTTGCACAAATAATTGAAATATGAAACGAATTACAAGTATTTTATTTTTGATAATTATTAGCTCATTTGCTTTTAAACCAATATTTAAAACTAATTTAAGAATAAACATCCACAACGAACTTGGGCATATTGTAGAGGGCGCAGAAGTAACGCTCTATCTATCTATTGACGATTATCGCAAAGAAGTTAACCCTGCATTTGCCACCCAATATACCGATGAAAAAGGCAGAACTACCTTTAAAGATATAGCTCCCATTATTTATTATATTAATGCGGAGAAAGGTGACAAAGATAATGTGGGAAAGGGAGTGGAATCAGACTCTGTTAAAGAAGGTAAGCTAAATAAGATTACCATTATAATCGAATAATCTATTGGATAATTTTTTAATTTATGGCGCTTACGGCTACACTGGCCGTTTGATAGTAGAACATGCGGTAAAGCAAGGACTAGTTCCTATTTTAGGAGGAAGAGACGCTAAAAAAGCAGAAGAACTAGCCAAGCAGTACGAACTAGAATGTGTTGTGTTAGATGCAAATGACTCTGAGAAGTGGAAACATATTTTGTCAAAAGTATCGCTTGTATTAAATTGTGCTGGTCCCTTTGCACTAACAGTAAAAGACATTGTACCTGCATGCATTAAACATGGTGTACATTACCTCGATATTACAGGAGAAATTGACGTATTTGAGTACATCGAAAGTTTGAGTGAGCTGGCTACCGAGAAAAAAGTAACACTCATGCCAGGTGTTGGATTTGATGTTGTACCAACCGATTGCTTATCATCGCAACTGCATCATAAATTACCAACAGCAACTCACTTGGAGTTAGCTTTTCAAGGCACTTCTGGCGTTTCCAGAGGTACCGCACTTTCTATGGCGCGCAGGTATCATGCAGGCGGCACCATTCGTGAAAACGGAAAAATGAAAACAGTGCCCTTAGCTTTTGAAGATAAAATAATTTCTTTTGGAGAAAAAGAGAGATTATGTGTTACCATTCCTTGGGGTGATATTTTTACCGCTTACCATACCACACAAATTGAAAACATAAAAGTGTACACAGGGGTATCTGAAAAAACACTTAAATCGCTACGAACGTATAGAAAATTTAAAGTAATTGCTAAAACCAGTTTGGCGCAATGGACTTTTAAAAAAATAATAAAAAGTAAAATTGATGGTCCATCGGCTATCAAAAGAGCTACTTGTATTACCCATGTTTGGGGAAAAGTAATAGATAAGACTACTGGCGAGTTGGTAGAAGCGGAGCTAACAACACCAGAATCGTATCACTTAACCGCATTAACAGCCATTGAATCAACCATAAGAGTGCTCAAAGGAAAATGCCCTGTAGGATACCAAACGCCTGTTACTGCTTTTGGAAAAGACTATATTCTATCATTTGAAAAGGTGAAACTAAGTTTTAAAAAAACAATAAAGAGTTAATACACATGAAAGGATATAATTTTAAAACATCCGTACAATTTCGCTATACGGATTTTGATATGCTTGGGCATTTGAATAGTGCACAATACCTTACCTTTTTTGAACTTGGTCGTATTAATTATTTTAAAAAAATCGAATGGAATTTAAAAGATGTAAGTAATGTAGTTGCTTCGTTTACAATAGATTACCTAAATCAAGTTACACCAAAAGATGAAGCAGATATTTGGATTAAAGTAATAAGTTTAGGAAATAAGAGTTTTAAAATGGAATATTTATTAGCATCTCCTAACCAAGAAACTATTTATGCAAAAGCAAGTTCTACGCAAGTATGCATTTTAAAAAAAGATAATAGCTCCACTCCTATTCCTGCGGAAATAAAACAGCTAATTTCGACTTTTGAAGGGCTATAAACACCAAAGCTGTTTGCATTAATTAGCGCAGCTAAATTTTCGAGTTACTTTTACACTTCCTTTTTTAGTTATGATTACAACAGAAGAGTATTCGTTGTTTAAACAGCAAGGGTTAAACGCCAAAGAGGTTAATCGGCAATTTTATTTGCTTAAAAATGGCGTTCGATATAGCCAACTAAATAGGGCTGCAATTATTAATGATGGCATTATATCTTTATCAACAAAACAAGTGGAACAGTATGTGGCTGCATACGAAAAGGAGCAGCCAGGGCTAAGGATTTTAAAATTTGTGCCTGCTTCTGGAGCTGCTACTCGCATGTTTAAAGCACTAATAAATTACCTCTCAAGTACTAAAGAAAGCAAGGATACTCAGCAATTATTTAACGCATTTAATCATCTTGCCTTTTCAGTATTGGTGCCAAGTAATTTAAGTAAGTTAGCAAAAGCAGCGTATCTATTAAAAACACTCCAATATCAATCTACGCCCAAAGGGCTTATCCCATTTCATCAATATCAAGGTTTTACACGCACCCCATTTAAGGAACATTGGATTGAAGGCGTACAATATGCGGCATCAAATAACTCGATAAATCTACATTTTACGGTATCTGAAGAGCATAAAGAAGCATTTGAATATATATATAAAACCAGTGTTTCTGCATTTACAAATGAATTTAAAAAACAATTATCCATCTGTTTTTCGCAGCAAGAAAAGAGTACTGATACGCTAATAATTGATGCCAATGGTGCTATTTTAAAAGATGAATTTGAGAAACCAATAACCAGACCTGGGGGGCATGGTGCACTTATTCAAAATTTGAATACAGTATCTGCCGACCTCGTATTTATCAAAAATATTGATAATGTGGTACACCAAAATCATCTTAAAACTACCGTGCGCTATAAAAAAGCATTGGCTGGAAAATTATTGGCATTAAAAGATTTAATTTTTGAACAATTAAAAAACATTGAAACCCAAACCACGGATATTACTCGCTTAGAATCGGCAGGGGTAGAAACTCAAATAAAACCACCTGCCACGTATCAAAACTGGGGCGTAGAAAGCAAAATTGAATTTTGGAAAACAAAATTGAATAGACCCATACGAGTATGTGGGATGGTTAAAAATGAGGGAGAACCAGGTGGTGGCCCTTTTTGGGTTGAAAACCAAGATGGGATATCCTTGCAAATAGTGGAGGCAGCACAAATAAATAAAACCAATAAACAACAAGTAGAAATTTTGAAACAATCTACCCATTTTAACCCTGTTGATTTGGTTTGTTATCTTACTGATTATCAAGGGAATAAATTTAATTTAACAACATTTGTAGATAAATCAGCTGCTTTTATAACGGCTAAAAATGTAAATGGAAAGGATGTAAATGTATTGGAGCATCCGGGGTTATGGAATGGTGGCATGGCCGATTGGATTACCTTATTTGTAGAAGTGCCTATTGAAACTTTTAATCCTGTAAAAACAGTGAATGATTTGTTAAAGCCTGCTCACCTTTCTTAACCCGAACCCCAGTTTATACACCAATCAGCTCTCCGCTTGGATAAAATAATTGTGTAGTAACTTGATTTGCACTGCCTAATAATAATTTGCTGCTGGGCTAAGATATCTACGTTGCACTACGATATGACGTATTGTACAAACAGAAGCGG
>CAZGDC010000191.1:0-4432 GCA_964524405.1 uncultured Roseivirgaceae bacterium | reverse complement strand
AGCTTCTCTAAGTTCTAAACCTTATTTATAAGGTATATTTGCCTCATGTTTATCGAACTACCTGTTCAAATTACGCCTAAGGCACTTGCTAATATTAAAGCAATTATGAGCAAGAAATCGATTCCAAAAAAATATGGATTACGATTGGGTACTTCTGATGCGGCTAGTTGTGGAGTAACTAATTTTATATTAGGTTTTGATATAAAAAAAACAAGTGATGATATGTTTAGCTATCAAGGCATTGAGATACTAATTAATAAAAAAGAGATGCTCCATTTAATAGGCATAACCCTTGGTTATGAAGAAGCTGGCGATGTATCAGGCTTTAAATTTATCAAAGGCTAAGGGGTTGTGAAGAAATAAACTATTTATCTTTTCCTTATAACCGTTACACCACTCATTTTACAAACAGCTCCGATGGGCGGATTCATTTTACCAATTCTAACTTTTACCTGCTCAATTTTATCCCAATGATTTAATACTGAATTGCAAATGCGAGCAGAAACGTGCTCTAGTAGCTTTGAGCTAATTTTCATTTGAGCAGATACAAGATTGAATAATACTTCATAATCAATAGTACCCGATAACTCATCTGTTTTTTCAGCTTCAGATACATCCACTTCTACTTCTACATCTACTATAAAACGGTTGCCTTGTTCTTTTTCAAAATCGTGCACGCCATGATAGGCAAAAAACTCTAATCCTTCTAATAAAATTATTGCCATTAGTCTAGCTCGTCAAAAAAAGATCCTTCAGAGGCATTATTTGAAATTTCTTCTTCAATTTCTGGGTCGTCTATTAAATCGTTTGCAACAACAGTTGCCTTAATGTTTTGCTTTGCACGCTTAAATTTCGATGGTTTAGGTCGCTCATCCTCTCCCAAAGACTTTTGGCGCATTTCGTTCAATCGTTTATCAATATCAAAGTGCTTTAGGTTATCACTCACTTTTTGTACACGTTGAAGTGTGATAGTAGAAAGGTTGGTTAATTCATTTAAAATATCATCTCTATGATCTTCTAGCATGGTATAAACACGCACCAACTCCTTGAGCTCATTGTCCATCCCTTCCAATACTTGTTTCGAGCTTAACTCTGCATCATCAATTATGCTTCTGGCTCTTGATTTAGATTCATTTAAAAGTGCATCGGCATTCATTTGAGTTTCTTTCAAATGCAATTCGGCCATTTTTTTAGCTTGCTCAATCATGTTCGACCCCGTGTCTTCTGCTGTTTTTAGCGTTTTATACAACGAAGCCTCCA
This sequence comes from uncultured Roseivirgaceae bacterium, assembly GCA_964524405.1. Taxonomy (GTDB): domain Bacteria; phylum Bacteroidota; class Bacteroidia; order Cytophagales; family Cyclobacteriaceae; genus JAKISE01. The sequence continues at coordinate 3,172 of CAZGDC010000191.1, read as the reverse complement.
CTTCTCGTAGTTTTGCTACATCGGATTCGGATTTTTTAAGTTGAGCCTCTAATGTTCTTGTTTTATCAAGTGCATGTTCCCATTCGTGCGAGAGTGAAAGCAAAAAAGCATTAACTTCTTCTTTGTCGTAACCGCGAATTTGCTTTTCAAATGTCCTTTTTCTAATCTCTAAGGGCGTAATTTTCATGATTAAAGATGATTATCTAGTTAATCTGCCAAACACCAATTTTACTATCGGCACCTGCAGTTATTACAAATTTATAATTTTCAATCCAAAGTATATCGTTTATTTGTCCATTGTATGCAAATTCTGTTTTATCAATAAAATTTAATCCTTTTTTAGTTAGCTTAAACCTATACAGTTCATTTGTGTTTGATATACTTAACAAAACAGCTTTGTTAACATGCACTTGATAAAAATTAAACGCTTTATTATTTTTATAGGCGGTGGTTAAACTTAACTGTTTTCTATCTAAAAAATAAACTTCTCTTTCTGAAAAAACGATTAAAAATCGATCCCAATAATCTAATTCTATTATCTTTCCGTTAAACTTAATTAAATCTCCTTCACTATTTAAAGATTGTAATAATTGTGTTTTAATACCATTATTAACCGCCATCCAAAGCTGATTATCTATTACTTTAAAAGAAGGAGCCGCTAGTGATTGTATTATTATTCTGCTCTTAATCCTCGATTCTTTTTTCTCCAAAACAAGTACTTCGCCTATATTAGTTGAAATAATAATATCATCATTGGTTAGCACAATTTTGCCAAAAGAAGTGAGAGGAATATCTGTAAATATTAAAACTCGCTTTGTTAATGCATCTATAACATATAGCCCTTTATGATTAACCGTAGCGTATAATACGTTTTTAAATGAATCAAAAACAAGGGCAGAAATATAACCAGGAAGCTTAATAACCACATCGCCTTCATTTGGTTTTTCTAATTGCCAATACACAATTAACCCTTCGGCTCCTGCTGAATAAAATGCATTATCTTTTACAGCTTGCGCCAAAGCAGTTACTGCCCCACGATGGCCTTCAAAGTAAGCACTGTATTTTATCATTAATTAATCGAGTTTATTCGGCTAGCTGATAAAAATAATTCAACTTTGAATGGAATGCCGTTGTTTAAGAAAATAATTGATAAAAACTTTATACTAGAGGTTTGGGAGCTTACCGAGCCTGAAAGTTTTTTTATACCTTATAAGGAAAATTTCTCTGCGAATCCTGAAAATTTAGACAAAATACATGTTGAACAACGTAGAAAAGAATGGCTATGTAGCCGTTTTGTTGGTTGGCGTATTGCCATAGAAATGGAAGGCCATTGTGCTGGCATTTGGAGCGATTTGTATAATAAACCTCATATTAAAAACTCCACTTTGCAAATTTCTATCTCACATGCCAAACCATACGTTGCAGTGTTAGTACATAAAACAAGTTCTTGTGGTGTTGATATTGAAGAAAAAAGAGAAAAACTGCAACGATTAGCACACAAATTTTTAACTCCAAACGAGCTCAATCAAGCCAATAGTAAAATTGATGCGCTAGCACTTGCTTGGGGTGCCAAAGAAGCTATATACAAGTTATATGGACGAAAGAAATTAATTTTTAAAGAACATATTTCCCTTTCTAATTTAAACGTAATTCAAAAAAATGGAATACTTAAAAGCAAACTAAATGTGGATAATAATAGTTCTATTATTGAACTAAAGTACGAGTTCTTCAATAATCACATTTTAGTTTACACTGTGTAGGCCTAACCTAAATAATCTCCAATCGCTCGCCATCAAGCCAAGCTTTGGCTTTAAAGTTTTGTATCTTTAATCACAAATACTTTCAAGTATATTTTTTATTTTTGAACCTACATAACAATAAATGCAATGTCAAAAGATTCGATTACAACAAAATATACAGGAGGGATGTCTTTCGAAACAGCGTTTGGAAATCACACCTTAATTATAGATGCCGACTCCTCATTTGGAGGTAACGACAAAGGGCCAAAGCCAAAACCATTGCTATTAAATGCCTTAACTGGGTGTACAGGAATGGATGTGGTTTCGCTACTTAATAAAATGCGGGTTCAGTTTGCTGATTTAGAAATTAAAGTAGATGCTGAAATGACAGAAGAACACCCTAAATATTATAATAAAATTCATGTAACCTACGCTATAAAAGCGAACGAAGCGGATAGAGCCAAAGTAGAAAAGGCCGTTAATTATTCGCAGGAACGATATTGCGGTGTAAGTTTTATGCTAGCTAAAGCAGCAGAACTTACGTACGAGATTGATATGAAACCGCTAGTTTAAACTTAGGCGGTTTATAGAAATAGGTGCCACTTTTTTATAAGAATGTACAACTTTTGAGCAAGAAAGTGCCTCGATATTGCAAAAAATAGTTCAATCTAATTATTACGACATCTCAAAATTAAAATGATATAACAGCGATTGGAGTAATTTTAACACTGTTTTTTTAGCCTCTAAAATTCAATTTCAGTTTTATAATTTATGGGTATGGTTTGGGTAAAACCAAAGCTCGCTACTTTAATATTTCCTATAAACTCTAATTCAATTGCTTTTTTCTTAAATAAAGAGGCTAAGTTAGAAAGAATTCCATTCTGTAACTTATCTATCGACACGGCTAATGCAAGCGGCACATTAAAGTCGGAAATGGGAGCAACCACAATTTTATCCACATGTGTTACATGTGCTAACGTATCGCCTTTTAAAAGCACATAGATATCGGCACTTTTAAGTTTGCCTTTAATGTTATTGGGATTATGAAAAGTAGCATTTGCTCCTATAGATAAATCTCCATTTTTTATCCCATTCACTTGCACATTTTTCAACCCTAAAAATTGAATATCTTCATAACTTACACAACCTGCAAGTAAAAGAACCATTGTATAAAAAACTATTTTTTTTAGCATACTATATAAAATTTAAACATTGTAATAATGAGTCCACTCCGAAAACTCACAAAATCAAAAAAGGCTCTTTTGGCGATATTTCCATTTTTCTCAATTAGCTGATACTCAGGCATCACCGAATTTCGAGAAATGAAAATCTCATCCAAAATAACCGACTTTATGAAATATGTGAGTTTTCGGAGTGGACTCAATAATAACGTTTCCTAAGGTCGATTATTGGCAATATAGTATAAAATTTAA
>CAZGDC010000190.1:0-4440 GCA_964524405.1 uncultured Roseivirgaceae bacterium | reverse complement strand
TTAATAACCACTTTTAAACTGTTTAATTACCTCTTAAAATAGTATCTTTGTAAGATACCTTTTATGATTTTATGAGCGAAGAAAACAAACCATCAAAGCAAGATTATTCAGCGGATAACATCCAAGTATTGGAAGGGTTAGAAGCCGTTAGAAAAAGACCCGCCATGTACATCGGTGATGTAGGAATGAAAGGCATGCACCATTTAATTTGGGAGGTAGTTGATAACTCCATCGATGAAGCCTTAGCAGGCCATTGCGATACCATTAATGTAACCATTCACGAAGGTGATACCATTACGGTAAAAGATAATGGTAGAGGGATACCTACTGGGTACCACACCAAAGAAAAAAGATCTGCCTTAGAAGTTGTAATGACTGTTTTACACGCAGGGGGTAAATTTGATAAAGACACGTATAAGGTGTCTGGTGGCTTGCACGGTGTAGGTGTTTCTTGTGTAAATGCATTAAGTTCATTACTACATGTTACGGTACACAGAGAAGGAAAAGTGTTTGAGCAAGAATATTCTGAAGGTAAGCCTAAATATGATGTAAGAGAAATTGGTGAAACCGATATTACAGGCACTATTGTTCATTTTGAACCCGATATGTCCATTTTTACGGTTCCAGATTATCATTATGATATGGTAGCTACTCGATTACGAGAGCTTTCATTTCTTAATTCTGGCATTACATTAACCTTGGTTGATGAGCGAGAGAAAAATGAAGAAGGAGAGTTTTTAAACGATACATTTTTATCTGAAGGTGGACTTTCTGAATTTGTGGCATATTTAGATAGCAGTAGAGAGGCTTTGATCTCAGCGCCTATTTATATGAATGGGGAGAAGAATGACATCCCTGTTGAAGTAGCCTTAAATTATAATACCTCTTATACTGAAAATGTTGTTTCTTATGTTAACAACATTAATACGGTAGAAGGTGGCACCCACGTTTCTGGTTTTAGGAGAGCTTTAACAAGAACCTTGAAATCCTATGCCGATAAATCGGGAATGCTTGATAAAGTTAAAATTGACATTGCTGGTGATGATTTTAGAGAAGGCCTTACTGCGGTTATTTCAATTAAAATAGCAGAGCCTCAATTTGAAGGTCAAACCAAAACAAAATTAGGTAACTCTGATGCAATGGGGGCAGTAGATACTGCTGTTAGCCAAATGTTGAACGATTTTTTGGAAGAAAATCCACGAGAAGCGAAGCAAATTGTTAGTAAAGTAATATTAGCAGCTCAGGCACGCCATGCGGCACGTAAAGCACGCGAAATGGTGCAACGTAAAAGTGTACTTACAGGCACAGGTTTGCCTGGTAAACTAGCCGATTGCTCTAATAGTGACCCTGCTGCTTGTGAAATTTACTTGGTAGAGGGCGACTCTGCAGGTGGTTCTGCCAAGCAGGGACGTGACCGATTTTTTCAAGCAATTTTGCCACTAAGAGGTAAAATTTTGAATGTGGAAAAAGCCCAAGAACACCGAATTTATGATAATGAAGAAATTAAAAATATCATTACGGCCTTAGGTGTTAGGTTTGGAACCGAAGAAAGTGAAAAAGCACTTAATATGGATAAACTTCGCTATCATAAAATCATTATTATGACGGATGCGGATGTGGATGGCAGTCATATTCGTACACTTATACTTACGTTCTTTTTTAGATACATGCGCGAGCTTATCGAACACGGTTATTTGTACATTGCCCTGCCTCCATTTTACTTGCTTAAAAAAGGAAAGCAACAACGCTATTGCTGGACCGAAGAAGAACGAGAAAGAGTTGCGCGAGAAATGTCTGGTGATAAAGAAGACTCTGTAAGTGTTCAGCGGTATAAAGGATTGGGTGAAATGAACCCAGAGCAACTTTGGACAACCACCATGAATCCTGAAAACAGAACTTTAAAACGAGTAACCATAGAATCAGCAGCAGAGGCAGATCATTTATTCTCTATGCTAATGGGCGATGAAGTAGCACCTAGACGTGAGTTTATAGAAAAAAATGCACGTTATGCTAAAATAAATATTTAACGTAACCATAATTTCAAATAAACAAAAAAACCAGCACGCAACCCGTGGTGGTTTTTTTGTTTTGTTCTTATAATTATACATGCTAAGTTTAACCTGCATTATTCATACATCAAAAACGCATCAAAATGAAACATCTACTGATATCTCTTTTTTTACTCATAACCGTATCAAGTTTTGCACAAACTTTTAAGGTTGGCTTAACCCCATTTACCGAATTAAAAATAACACGAGGCATTCAAGCAACGTTGGTTCAATCAGATGCGAAAGAGCTAAGCTTTGAAGTAAAAGGAGTAAGTAAAAGCGATGTAATTATTGAACAGGATTATGATAGACTCTATATTAAAATAAAAACGAAAGCATTATGGGAGTCAATGGATCAATTTAATTGGTGGGTTAAAGTTACGGTTCCTTATCAAAATTTAACATCCATAGATGTTTCTACAGGAGCTATAATAACATCCGATGATATTGTAATATTAGATAACTTGTCAATAGAAAATAAGATGGGAGGAGAAGTTGATTTAGAAGTGAAAATTACTAAACTTTCGATAGGCACCAGTATGGGTTCTACCAATAAACTAAGAGGGCAAGCGAAAAATGTAACCATCGATGCCAGTATGGGGGCAAAGGTTCTTGCATTTGGGTTAGAATCAAAGTATAATACGGTCGAATCTAGTATGGGCTCATTGGTTGCTGTTTCTTGCGATTTCGAGTTTGATGGTTCTGCCACATTGGGCGGAGGAATTGAGGTAAGAGGAAACCCAGAAAAAGCATTTAAAAGTGAAAGTACGGGTGGTTGGATAACCGTTTATTAACGCTATAATGAAGTTCCGCCTAACTCCTATTATTTACCTGTAAATAATATACTTCTTACTTTTCTCCTTGTATTCTTCTAGCTCGTTAACCCAGCTAGCTTCAATTTCTTGCTCCGATTTACCTGCCATTATTTGTTCTCTTAATGTAGAATTGCCAGCCAACTTATCAAAAAAACTAGGAGAGGTAAAAAATGAATCAGAAGGATTAACCATGTAATTTTTGAGAAGCCATTTTATTGTAAATCGAGTATTCAAAGGGGTCTGTCTTAAATCTTCTCCAAAGCAAGTTTCATTCTCATGTTTAGGGTATTTAGATGCACCCTTGGTGCTGACTGGAGTAAACGTAAAATCGCCATAAATGCTATCTGGAAATCCCGTTACTTGAAATGGAAAAGGAGTGCCTCTACCAATGCTGACGATAGTAGGTTCTAACAAACATAAAGAAGGGTATAATAAAATAGATTGTTGATTTGGTAGGTTTGGCGATGGTTTTATGGGTAATTCATAAGGAGTACTGTGCGAATATCCTTCTACTTTAATTACTTGCAAATCACATTGGATGCCATTCTTCAACCATTTTTCACCATTAATCATGTGTGCAAGCTCACCAACCGTAAGTCCATGCACAATCGGGATTGGGTGCATGCCCACAAACGATTGAAAGGCAGTGTCTAAAACAGGCCCAGCAATGTAGTGCCCATTAGGGTTAGGTCGGTCGAGAATGAGGAGCTTTTTGTTTTGCTCTGCACAGGCCTCCATTACGTAATGCATAGTACTTATATAGGTATAAAAACGAACGCCCACATCTTGTATGTCAAATACAACAACATCAATATTTTTTAAATCATTTACTGTTGGCTTTTTGTGTTTTCCATATAATGAAATAATGGGCAAGTTTGTTTTTTTATCAAAGCCATCTTTAACATGCTCACCTGCATCTGCCCTGCCTCTAAATCCATGTTCGGGCGCAAATATTTTTTTTATAGATACTCCAAGTGCAAGCAAGGTGTCAACCAAATGTGTTTGGCTAACAACGGACGTTTGATTAACAACTAAGGCTACATTTCTTCCTTTTAAAAGTGGCATGTATTGCTTAAAATTAGCTGCCCCCATAATGATTTTTCGAGAATTAGTAGGTTGTGTTTTACACGTTGAAAATACACCAACTAATGCTATTAAGAAAAAAAATAACCTCATCTATTTTTTTGAATTTGAAAGCTAAAAATACGGAGTCATCTCTAAAAATAGGCAAATATAAAAGAGGTTCTTTTAGCAATATGTTAATTAATTGATAATTAGGTATTAACAAATTAAAAAAACAAAAATCTCATCAAAAATAACTTCTTTTATAAAAGTGCCTGTTTTAGCCTGATTAATTCATGAATCTTCGTGATGAGCATTTCAAGTATCTGACAGTCAAATGCTCGCACAGAATTTTGGAACGAAGGCGTAGCGAGCTACGTTGAGTGCCAAAATTCGAGCAAGTGCTTGAATGGTAGGTAATTGGGATGCGTAATAGATTATTCATGAATTATTCAGGTTAGGAGTGGGCACAGTTATTATTACCCATAACCTAGCTTATTTCAATAGCTGTGTAA
>CAZGDC010000189.1:0-4514 GCA_964524405.1 uncultured Roseivirgaceae bacterium | reverse complement strand
TATACGAAAAAAGCATCAATAGTTGATGCTTTTTTTATCGGACAACAGTAATTTTGAATCAATAATAACTTACTAATTTTAGACGAGTCGTTTATTAGTGCAGAATTATTGTTTTGTATTGGTCTAAGCTATGTAACTTTTGAAGCGAACCGCGTTTCTATCATTCTGTTTTTCAATCCAAAAAAACAAGCGTTACTAATCGCTTTTTTTACTCAAATACTGTTGGCTTTACTTATTACCATTGGCGTGGTTTACCTCGCTTTAATGTATTATTTTATGGTGTTTTTAGGGTACGAAACGGTTTCGGGGTTTAATACTGAAATAATTTCATTTACTGCTTTTTTTGGGGTTTCCAGTATTTTATACAACCTGTTAGCTATTAGTTATAATTTGCTTACCAAAAAAAACAAACAGCTTATCGCCAACGAAGAAATACTGAAAGAGCAAATCCAATACGAATTAGAAAACTATCAAGCACAAGTAAACCCCGATTTATTATTCGAAAGTTTAGAATCGGCCATTACACTTATACACCAAGATGCTGTAAAGGCAGAAGATTATATTGATCACTTAGCTCTGGCCTATCGCTATATTTTAGGCAACCAGCATAATGAAACAGCCTTTGTAAAAGAGGAAATAGAAGCGACCACTAATTTATTAGCCCTTTATAATGTTAAATACAAAGGGTTAATACAATTAGAAATTAAAACGACACAAACGTTAGATACTGTTATTCCTAGTTCTATTCCACTTTTAGTAGATGAAATAATAAAAAGCACCATTATTTCTGAGGTGCAACCACTCGTAATAGTTTTGGGCAAAGAAGATAATTATTTAACATTGTCGTATAAAAAAAATAATCGGTTGAGAAAAAATAACCACGAGTTGCTCACGTTTGAACGACTGCATAAAGCATACTCCTATTATACAGATGCGCCACTCGTAAAAGTTTTTGGGTATGGAAAGGCTTATTATAAAATACCATTATTGAATGTAACAGAAGCGGCTGCTTAACAGTATGAATGTAATTATAATAGAAGATGAAGCCCCTGCCGCAGAAAAATTAGAGCGATATATTAATCGATACGATAAAGGCATTCAAGTGTTAAAAATACTTTCTTCAATAACTAGCTCGGTTAATTGGCTTAAACAAAACGCAGCAACGGTCGATTTAATTTTTATGGATATTCAATTATCCGATGGACTTAGTTTTTCTATTTTCGAAGAAATTCAAATTTCTAAACCTATTATTTTTACTACGGCTTATGATGAGTACGCCATCAAAGCATTTGAAGTAAATAGCATCGCTTATTTGCTAAAACCTATTGTTTTTACGGATTTAGGTGCTGCTTTAAAAAAATGGGAAAAAATAAAAGAAGAAAATGTACAAGGCTCTGTTAAAAATTTTAAGAAATTACTCGAAGAAATAAGTCATAAAAAGCAATACAAATCTCGGTTTATGGTAAAAATTGGAGGTCATATCCGATCCATTACTATTAATCAAATTTTATATTTTTATGCCGAGGGGCGTAATGCCTATATTACAATCGACCAAGGGCGCAACTTAATTATCGATTATAAATTGGAGGAGCTAGAAACCCTGTTAGACCCCAAGCTGTTTTTTAGAGTAAACAGAACCTATATTATGCATATAAATGCTATTAATGAAGTGTTAGTTCACTCCAATAGTCGCCTTAAAATAATAACCCAAAACAACCCCCATGAGGATGTTATTATAAGCAGAGAAAAAGTAGGATTGTTTAAACAGTGGTTTGCAGGCGAATAAAGTGTGTTGAAACTATTTGAAAAGCAGTAAATTCAAATACAACTAAAAAAACAGTAGTTTGCACGTTATTACGATTCCTCATTAGCGGAAAAAGCAATCGCTTTATTTTGAGTATATAATACCTAAACAAGGGTTGTTTTTTGGAGTGATAACAGATTAACTAAATGGATTTAAAGGCGAATTTAATGCTTTTGTAAATGGCAGATTTCTTACAAACATCCATAGAATTTATAAAAGGCGTTGGCCCTCAAAAAGCGAAGCTCTTAACTACCGAACTTGGTATTTTTACCTATGCGCAACTGCTAGAGCATTATCCATTTCGCTACGAAGACAGAACCAAGTTTTATAAAATAGCAGAACTTACGCAAGCGTTACCCAATGTGCAGTTTATAGCTACTTTGGTTAATATGCAAACGGTTGGCTTTGGCAGAAAAGCAAGGTTGGTAGCAATTGCCAAAGATGAAACAGGCCGCATAGAACTTGTTTGGTTTAAAGGCGTAAGTTGGATGAGCAAAAAACTACAAGCAGGAGTAAGCTACTTGATTTTTGGAAAGGTAACTAAGTTTGGTAGCAAACTAACTATTACCCATCCCGAAATAGAACCACTAACTGAAGGCAATAGTGCTAAAGGCCAATTAAGACCTGTGTATTCAACTACCGAAAAGCTTAAAAATAAATACATTGATAGTAAAGGAATAGCCAAAGCGATTGAAACTATTATTAAACCTGCTTTACAACATGTTAATGAGCCATTACCACAAGAACTAATTCATCGGTTAAGCTTAATGCCAAAACCAGAAGCTGTTTTTCATATCCATTTTCCTCAAAATTTGCAAAGCTTAGAAAAAGCACGATTCAGACTTAAATTTGAAGAGCTTTTTTACATTCAAATCCAATTACTTTCGATTAAATCGGGGAGGGCAAAAAAATATAAAGGGAAAATATTTGATGACACCCAGTTACTTACCAAGTTTTATAAAGAGCAACTTCCGTTTGAGTTAACCAATGCTCAAAAAAGGGTGATTAAAGAAATTTATCGTACCATGAAATCGGGGGTGCAAATGAACCGATTACTGCAAGGGGATGTGGGCTCAGGAAAAACCATTGTGGCTTTTATTTGTATGCTTATAGCCATTGGCGGGGGTGCCCAAGCAGCCTTAATGGCTCCCACCGAAATTTTAGCCGAACAGCATTTTGAAAGCCTCAAACCCTTTGCCAAATCTATGGGGTTGCAGATAGCAAAACTTACAGGCTCAACCAAGGCAAGTGAGCGCAAAAAATTACACTTAGCATTGAAAACAGGGGTGCTTACTATTTTAGTAGGCACTCATGCTTTGCTCGAAGACAACGTGCAATTTAAAGAACTAGGCCTGGCCGTGGTTGATGAGCAGCATCGGTTTGGTGTAGCACAACGTTCTAAATTATGGAGCAAAAACAAAGACGTGTTTCCACACGTATTAGTAATGACGGCAACGCCCATTCCACGTACCTTAGCCATGACCCTTTATGGAGATTTAGACATTTCGGTTATTGATGAGCTACCCAAAGGAAGAAAACCCATTAAAACCATTCATTATTACGAATCGAAACGGCTAAAAGTACATGGGTTTATTAAACAACAAGTAGCACTAGGCAGGCAGGTGTATATGGTGTTTCCGTTGGTGGAAGAATCTGAAAAATTAGACTTAAAAGCCGTAACCGATGGGTATGAAAACATAAAGCGGTCGTTTCCAAATTACCATATTAGCATAGTACACGGCAGAGCCAAATCGGCCGATAAAGCCTTTGAAATGGCTCGGTTTGCAAAAGGAGAAACACAAATTATGGTGGCCACCACAGTTATTGAAGTAGGGGTTGATGTGCCCAATGCCACGGTAATGATTATTGAAAATGCAGAGCGTTTTGGTTTGGCACAACTGCATCAACTAAGAGGGCGTGTAGGTAGAGGGGTCGATCAGTCGTATTGTATTTTAATGAGCGATGTAAAACTTTCTGCTGATGCACGAACCCGGATAAACACGATGGTTCGCACCAATAATGGCTTCGAAATAGCAGATATGGATCTTAAACTTCGTGGGCCTGGCGACCTAATGGGGACCCAACAAAGTGGAGTGCTCGATTTAAAAATAGCCGATTTGGCTAAAGATGCCGCCATTCTTCAATTAGCAAGAGATGCGGCCTCTGAGTTGCTTGAAAAGGATGATATGCTTGAAAAACCAGAGCACCATACCTTAAAACTAAAAATGCAAGAGCTAAAAAATCAATCTATTAATTGGAGCATGATTAGTTAAACAGCTCCTTTTTTTGTTATATTTTTCGCCTCTTATCTTACCTGAATAATTCATGAATCTTCGCAACTGTTCAGCCAAAATCAATTTGTTTATTCTATCTTGGATTGCTTTTTGTTTTAAAAGAAGGATGACCGTGTCGTGTCAAGCTTAAAACTACGGGTTTATGTACCATCATTGCCACATCTCGTGTTTACGAGATGTGGCAATCTGTTAAAAGCGAACACCCTAATTATTACGACATCTCATAATTAAGTTGGTATAAGATGTGAGTTGCCTCCTTTTTTATTGCCGCTAGGCTAATAAAAAGTGCTATTTAGCCAAGTTTCGCGTTTTTAGCACTCCCAAAACATCCTTTAATGTAAACTCTTTGGCTTGTAATAATATTAAATAATGAAAAAGGAGATCAGCTGCTTCGTTTAAAAACAACTCTTTATTAT
>CAZGDC010000188.1:0-4535 GCA_964524405.1 uncultured Roseivirgaceae bacterium | reverse complement strand
ACTACTAGTAAGAGTGTCCAAAGCATTCGTTGGTTCATAATTGTATATTTTAATTAGTTAGCAAACTCTGAAAATTTATTATACAATTTTACAAAAAAAATATTGAAAAATGATGATTCCAAATGATAAGCAAGTGCGTTTTTAGCAAAAATGATGATTAATGATAAGCAGAAAATTAATATTGGAAAACCTACCGAACTCAAAGAAGGAGAAACCCCTCATCGTAAAATCAATAAAATTAGACCCCACAATAGCATGAGCAATTTAGCCCGCATTATTCACCCTGAAATTAATACATGTTTATAAAGAGCTTATTTTCAACCAAATACCCCAAATTTTTCTGTAAAAAGTCACTCCCTAATTTGTGGTAACTATATTTTTAGTTGGATTTAGTGGGTGCACCTACTTCGTTGCTAACTACTTGAAATACAATTGTATATCTACATAGTTAGACGCCTTGTATCTACACCCACTAAATTCCATGAATAATGCGGGTTAGCTCCAACCCAAATACATAACGTTAGGTTTTAAAAAGCATAATAACGAACACGTAACAGGCAAGCCAATTATAGCGACAAAACCTTTATGGATAATAAAATCTATAATTTGTTATACCTTTATTAGATGTAACCAACTAACCACTCTATACTTATTAACTTATGAGTCTTTCCAATATTTCTAAAAACCACTTAAATGAAATACGTAAATGGACGTTCTTTTTATCCATTATGGGGTTTGTTGTACTCATTTTAATGGTACTTACTAGTTTTTTTGTGGGGTCCATTATGAACCAAATAACAGGTAATGCTTATCATTTATTTACTAGTTAGAGTCGGGATGTTAATGATAGGATTTTCCATTTTCTAATTATAAAAACTATGTTAAAAAAAGGAATCGTAATTATTATAGTAATTCAAGCTCTTTTTTACGTAAAAGTAAAAGGGCAAGGGTGTAGCGATGCTGGATTTTGCACCATGGGTGCAATGAAGCCCAATCAGACATATAATAAAAAGATAAACTTAAAACTTCGATCTATTGAGCTTAGCTATTACCAAGGAGGAACAGATTTAACGCCCACCATAACAGTAATTAATTTAGATGCGGGTTTTAGTATTACTAAAAATTTATCCGCACAATTCAAATTACCTTATTTTTCTGTAGATGGTAGTTTTGATAAAACATCTGGGTTGGGAGACATATCATTGAGCCTAACTCAGCGGCTTATTGATACTGAAAATTTTGATTTTAGCGCAACTATTGGAACAAAAATTCCCACTAATAATTCTGATATTAGATCGAGCGGCAAAAAAAATCCAGAATCAAAAGGACTGAGTTTACCCATGTATTACCAAACCAGTTTGGGGAGTGTTGATTTTATTGCAGGGGCATCATTAATGTCATCCAAGTGGCTAATTGCTACAGGCGTTCAAATGGCTCTTACCGCTAATAGTAATACATGGTGGGCAGAAGAGTGGCTGCCTCCCGTTTACCCTAGTGAATCCTACGTAAGATTGTACGATGATGCAAACCTTTTAAAGCGTGGAACAGATATTATGCTACGTGTTGAACGTAACTTTCGATTTACTAAGTACAGTTTTAATATTGGGCTCTTGCCTATTTTTAGAATATCCAAAGACCAAACCGTAGATAGAAACACCGGAGAATATCGAAAATTAGAGGGCACTACAGGTATGGCATTAACTGCTTTAGGAGGAGCCACCTATAATTTTAATATTAATAATACCGTTAAGTTTACCTATGGTCAAAAAATAACAGATAGAGACGTTAACCCCGATGGTTTAACACGTAAGAATGTAATAATAGTAGCCTACTTATTTAGATTTTAATGAATATGAAAAAATTAACCCCTATACTTTTCTTCATTTTTGTTTTAGGAGCTACATCAAATATACTGGCACAAACGGTACTAAACCAAGCACAAATAGCATTTGATAATGGAGATGAAAATACAGCATTAACACTGCTAGAAAGTAAAAATAAAGAAACAAGTGCCTATTACTTTAATTTATTAGGGCAAGTTTGGCTTAAAAAAGGAAATGGAGAGAAAGCACTAAATTATTTTGAAAAAGCAAAAGGTATTATTGAATCGAAAGATGATAAAGATATTAAAGCACTTGGAGAAACTTATAATAATATTGCTGTTGCCTTATGGTCGATGGGTAAAAGCTCTCAAGCCTTGCAATATCATCAAGTAGCTCTTCAAAATAGAGAATTGCTTAATGAGCCATTGGCGGTGGCCGCATCTTTAAATAATATAGGATTGGTATATACTACATCGCAATCAGATTTAGCTATTGAATATTATGAAAAGGCAAAGGCACTATACAAAAAAGCAAACCTTCAAGATAAAATAGCTACTTCTTATGTAAATATTGGGCTGGCATATCGGTTTAAGGAAGATTATAACGAAGCGTTATCCAATCTTAATAAAGCCCTCGATATTATAGTTGAACTAAAAGGCGCCAACTCAACCGCAGTAGCTTTTGTTTATACGAGTTTAGCTAGCGTTTTTTTAGCTACTGAAGATTATAGATATTGTATTGATTATGCCAATAAAGCATTAAAGATATACAAAAATAATTATGGCCATAAGCATCCTGAAATAGCCACTACCTATAATTTGCTTGGCAGTGCTTATTTCGAAGAAGCCAAAAGAGCAGGAGGAAAAGAGAAATTTGAATTGTCTATTAACCATTATCAAAAGGCAATTCTTGCCAATTTAAGCAATTTTAAATCATTAGAAATTTCAAAAATTCCTCCTGCTGATGGGTATTTGAATGCTGATATTTATTTGATATCCATTTTACAAAAAGCCCTTGTTTACGAAGCCTATCATGCGCAATACTCTCTTAAAATTATAGACCTAGAGCAATCGTATAAATTACTTATGTTGGCGGATAATATTATAGATAATATACGCCAGTTTAGAACTAATGAAGCAGACAAAATTGCGTTGGGTACTATCGCCTCTGATGTGTATGAATCTGCCATTCGTGTGAGCTTGCAAATGGCAGATGTTAGGTGGCAAAAAAAGCCTTATAAAGAAAAAGCCTTCTATTTTGCTGATAAAAGTAAATCTGCCGTATTGCTAGAAGCCATTGCCGATGCTAATGCACAAAGTTTTGCGGGCATTCCTAATAAGGTATTAGCAAAGGAAAAAGAAATAAAAGGAGAAATTGCCTATTTAGAACAAAAATTGGCACAAACTACCAATAGTGAAAAAAGAAATCCGCTTTCCACTAAATTATTAGAGTGGACGCAAACGTATAACACGTTTAAGAAAAAGTTAGAAGCAGACTATCCTGATTATTTTACATTAAAATATAGTATTAAACCCCCTACGCTAGAAGAAATACAGTCTAATTTAGTGCAAGGAACTACGATGGTGAGCTATTTTATTGGTTATAATAATAAGAGGCTTTATACATTTATTATTACTTCAGATAATCTTATCGTACAGGACATTGCGTTAGATGATGAATTTGAGAAAAACATTATTGGTTATCGTAATGCTATTTATTATAAAATACCTAAAGCAGTTAAAAAGGTAGGCTTTAAAATATACCAGCAATTGGGGCTAAATAAAATACCTAATGGAACCGAACAAATCATTTTTATACCTGCAGGTCGCATTTCAACCATTCCTTTAGAAGCATTAATAACAGATGAAGAAGACCCCAATTCGTATTTAATTATGCAATATGATGTGTCGTATTTATATGCGGCTAGCTTAATGCATAAAAAAGCAGAAACGAATCATTTAGGCTCAATTTCCTTATTTGCCCCCATTGATTTTAGTGGTTTAGGGCTTGGCTATCTTCCTGGCACTAAGCAAGAAGTGGAAGAAATAAGTATCCTTTTTAAGCAGCATAAAACGCAAACGGATTTATATATGGAGGCAAACGCTTCTAAAAAAGCAGTTAGTTCCAATAAAGTTTCCCAGAGTAAAATTATCCATCTTGCCACCCACGGTATTGTAGATGAAGTGTACCCCGAAAGATCCCAAATATGCCTTACCACCAAAGATGGTTCCGAAGGAAGTTTATATACAGGAGATATTTACAACCTAAAACTTGAGGCAGATTTAGTGGTGCTTTCAGCTTGCGAAACGGGTTTAGGCAAGCTCTCTAAAGGAGAAGGCATTATTGGCCTTACTAGAGCCATTATTTACTCTGGAGCAAACAATATGGTGGTTTCGTTATGGAGTGTGGCCGATAACTCCACCAGCCAATTAATGATTGATTTTTATAGAAACATTATTAAAGGTGAAAATTACCCAAAAGCATTGGCAAATGCTAAACGCAAAATGATTAGTAAAGGAGATTATAGCCAACCTTATTATTGGGCTCCTTTTGTGTTAATAGGTCACTAATACCATTTTAATGTTGAGATATCGTAATAATTATTGACCTATTTTTTACACTATCAAATACCAGTTAATCATTACCAATGATGAGGCAATGATTCAAAAAGACATAGTCTCTTTTTATTAACCAGACGGACATAAGACAAAA
>CAZGDC010000187.1:0-4541 GCA_964524405.1 uncultured Roseivirgaceae bacterium | reverse complement strand
CCATTAACAAGGTTGCCAATAAAAATATAATAGCGTTGGCTATGATTACAGGCCAAAGCATTAGGGCAATGCCATAGACTAGCCACACTACTGTACTGGTAATTACAATCAAAATCATGCCAAGGCTTAAATCTCCTACGCTCTTACTTTGCCAAGCTAAATACACTTGGGGAATAAACGTAATACTGCTTAAAAAAGCACCTATTAACCCAATAATTTCAACCCAATTCATACATTTTAATTTTTAGTCCATAAAAAAAGCACCGCAAAACCTACGGTGCTTTCAATTATATACTCTTTTATGTTATTACTTATCAGTTCTAATAGTCGCTTCTATCGACATATAAATAGTAAACTCTATTTCTAAATCTTCGGTTGCTCCCGTAATATCTCCAACAGCCTGTACCGTAAGCGTTTGGTTGGCTAAATATGCTTCTTGTATGGCAATAAAAGTAGCAGGGGTTAAATCTAACTCTAAAAGTTGATCTGCATTATAAACTTCTTCAAAATTCAAATTTGAAATTGTAGCGGGGTCTCCAACAGGTACATCGCCATCAGGAGTATTAGAGGTAATAAAAAAATTACCATTGGTAACAGCCTCTGGGTTCCCTTTATAATCTGAAATTTTAACATTTACCTGAGTTACCTTAAATTTTTCAATGTTATCAACATTATCCCCAATAGTATTATCATCTGAAGCAGCAAACTCCACAGAACCACTAAATGTCATTTGCTCAGAAAGTGGAATATTTACGATAAATGATTTATCAAATGTATTGCCCACACCAAAATGATCGAATTTCTCGAAGGTGCTACAGCTAAAAATAAAAAGTGGCAGGATAAAGAGATAACTAGCTTTCAAATTTTTCATAATTCTTATTAGGTTTGGTATATATTCTATTGTAAACAAAATAGTAACCTTTTAATGGATTAGCTGGTGTCGTAAAAAAACCTGTTTCCTTCATACTTGCCTTCACAGGAATGACGTACATTTTTATTTTCTACGTAAGAGCCAATAA
Organism: uncultured Roseivirgaceae bacterium; assembly: GCA_964524405.1. Taxonomy (GTDB): domain Bacteria; phylum Bacteroidota; class Bacteroidia; order Cytophagales; family Cyclobacteriaceae; genus JAKISE01. Next base: position 3,522 of record CAZGDC010000187.1, on the reverse strand, counting down.
TCTATTACATAAAGGTATATAATAGTGTTCAAATACGAAAATTCATCCGTATTTTATTTGCATAAGCGGTGCTTAGCCTAGCAAATGGCGTTTAGCAGCTCTGGCTAAAAACCGCACTTTTTCTTTGAAAGGAAATCGTTTTAAATTCACTTTTACCACCCCTTTGGTTAACATAGTTTTTTGCGAATAATCGATATTAATATCAACCATAACATGTTTGCCTTTTGATGAAAGCTCCAATGCTTTTGCAATTACTTCTTCAATTTGCCCATCGTTATCTAATGGCAGATATTCAGCTCCTGTAGCTAATGCAACTCCTTCAAAATTAGCTTTGCCAATAACAGAACAGGTTTTTCTATTCAATGGTATTTTCTGAAATTGCGATATTTGCCCCAGTTCACCATCATTAAATATAAAAAAAATGGCTGGAACTTGGTACGTTGCAGCAGTAATGGCCTCTAAGCCTGTCATTTGAAAAGCTCCATCGCCTACAATGCCAATTACCTGTTTGTTGGGGTTTGCTAATTTTGTTGCAATGGTAGCAGGCACACAATACCCCATACAATTAAAATCGGTAGGCGATATAAATTGTGCTGGTTTATAAACAGGAAAGAGCTCTGCAGCCAAAAATGTGTGTTTCCCATCGTCCACTACCATTATGGCATCGGCCTCTAGTTGGTTGCGTAAGCTTTTAAAGAAATGGCCTGGAGATACGATATCGGATTTAAACTCTTTTAACCATGTGGCATCATATTTTTTATTTTCTAACGCCAACTTCGTTTCTATTTTTGTAATTGATTGGCGCGTTTTAAAGTCTTCACTTTTAAGTTGTGTAATAATGGCTTGCAGTGCCACCTTGGCATCCGACTCTATGGCAACGGATGTTTGAAAATTTTTATCAAAAACTTCAGGATTAATATCAATATGAATTAAATTTTTTGGAGGCTCCAAGCCATAACTACCTGTAGCAATTTCGCCCATTCGTGCACCCACCGTTAATAATACATCGTGTTGCGCCAATGCCCATTGCCCTGATGGCTTTGCCGATTTTCCTAAAAACACACTGGTATATAAAGGGTGATTATTAGGGAAAGCACTTTTGCCTTGCAAGGTAACTGAAACAGGTGCCGCAAGCATTTCTGCTAGCTCTACACATTCTTTGTTTGCCCCTAAAGCACCCCAACCTACAAACATCATTGGGTTTTTAGCATGCCTTAATAAATCAACGGCCTTCTTAATGTTAGCCTTGTTTAGTGTAGGTAATGTTTGGCTTGGCTTATAAGCAGGCATAGAAGTAACTTGATCTGCAAATAGTTGCACATTAATAGGTAGCTCCATAAAAACAGGGCCTGGTTCACCTGAAATTGCTATATCGTATGCTTTATAAATGGTAGAGATTACATCTTCATTCTTTTCAATCACAAATTGAGCTTTGGTAATATTTTTTGCCAAGGCAACTTGATCAAAATCATGTAATTGATACGATTTACCTGATGTTTTATGTGTACCTCCTGCCAGTATTAGCATAGGAATACCATCTAAAAAAGCTTCGCCTATACCACTCATGGCGTGGGTTAGCCCTGCTGCTGGCACAATGGTAATTACCCCAATATTATCGGATGTTCTTGAAATGGCATCTGCCATAAAGGAACCACCTCCCTCGTGAGTAACTAATATGGGCGTAATTATATCCGATTTATCCATTTCATCATACAACTCGGTTGTATGAGTTCCAGGAATACCAAACGTAAATTTTACGCCAATTTGCTCTAAGGCAAAAACTGCTAATTCTGCACCTGTTTTTCTCATTCTATTAATTTTTTACCAGCAATAGCATACGCAGCTACTCTACCAGTTAATATACATCCTCCTAAAAAAGTACCTTCTAAGGTGCCCAAGCCATGCATCCCTCCGCCTCCAAACCCTGCAACTTCTCCAACTCCATAAAGGCCTTTCAAAGGAACTCCGTCTGTTCCCATAATTTCACATTTTATATTAGTTTGTATGCCTCCCAATGTTTTACGTGATAATATATGTTCACGAATGGCTAATAGTTTTCCTGCCTTAGAATCCACTATTTTTTGAAATTTACAAGTTCTAACTTTATCTCCTTTATACTGGCGCGTTTGTGCAATTCTCCTTAACTGGTCGTCATTATAAAGTTTTGGTCCACGATCTATTTGGGCATCATAAGCCTCCACTCCTTCTTTTAAATGCTCCAACTTAACATCATTATTACCCACTAAGTTATTCATTTTAATCGCTAGTTCATCTAATGTATCAGCCGTTACAAAATCTATGCAGTTATCAACCATATCTTTTACTAACGCTTTATTGCCAAATAAAATGATTTTAATAAATGCCATCCAATCTTTATCACGAATAGCCTTATTTGATTCTGCCCCAGATATAGCCAATTCTTTATTGGCGATTTTCATATTAAGAATTTGCCAACTGTATTTTTTCTTTTGTTTACATATTTCTTCTACTGTCCAACGTGTATCAAAAGCCGTTATTAAAGGTATGGGACCAAACCGTTTACCCGTATAGTCCATCCATAAAGCAGATTTTGGCGGCACTAAACTTAGTCCATGCCCTTCTTTGGTAGGTCTTGGATGATGCACCCCAGCGGCATAAGGCCAATTTTTATCTAAATGGGTTAGGTTACCATTTACCTTTTCAACGGCATTATGCAAATCTCCTAACGCATATTTATGTGCTCCATTAAGGATGGTTTCAGGAGGGTCGCCCCAAGGTTTATACCAATTATCTCTCACTTTTTTAATATTACCCCCTACTCCTCCTGCGGCAATAACAATGGTATTACTATATGCCGAAAAAGGTTCATTTATTGCTTCATCAATGCCTGTTACACCAATAATTTGTTCTTCATTAGTAAGTAACTCTTCTACTTTATACTCATATTTAATTATAAGGTTGCTATTAGCGTTGGGATGCGTTAATAATTTAGCATTAAGCACTTTGGTAAGCTCTGCTCCTGTACCCCAAACGATATGAAACCGAGGAACGGAATTTCCAGGTTTAAACAAACCTCGTTCTACCCAATGCACAACTGGAAAAAAGATTATTCCTTGCTCTTTTAACCAATTATACACCTTTGACGTGCTATGATATACATAATTTTTAGCCCATAACTTTGGTAATTCATCATCAACTCCAAAGTTGGCTACGGAGCACCAATCTTTAAAAGCTAATTCGGGGCTATCTTTAATGCCCGATTTACGTTGCTGAGGGGTATCCACAAAAAACATGCCTCCAAAGGATTCTTTGGCAAGGCCACCTAAATTAGCTTCGCTGTCTCGATCGATAATAAGTACTTTTTTATTAAAGTTAAGCAGCTCAATAGCGGTAGTAATACCAGCTATTCCACCTCCAACAATAATTACTTCTGACTGATATTCACTCATAATTTAATCGCAAGGGCGATAGCCCATTTGGTTTAATTCCCCGACCCTTTGAGTCGGAAACAAGATTGTTTGCAAAGCAAACTCCAACTAATAC
>CAZGDC010000186.1:0-4556 GCA_964524405.1 uncultured Roseivirgaceae bacterium | reverse complement strand
CTGTTCATGGTGGCGGCATTAATGGCTTCTTGGGGGGTCATTCGCATGTTAATACAGGCTAAAGAGAGCATAAATGGCATACTGCCACTAGGAGAACTGCCTGGGTTATAATCGGTTGCTAACGAAACAGGCAACCCATTTGTAATCATATCACGAGCAGGAGGGTAGGAAGTGCGGAGAAAAAATGCGGCCCCTGGCAATAGCGTTGGCATGGTAGCAGAACCTTTTAGTACGTCAATTTCTGCTTGCCCCATACTTTCTAGGTGATCTACACTTAATGAGTTGGTTTTTACGCCTACTTGTACGCCTCCTGAAATGCTAAGCTGATTGGCATGAATTTTTCCTTTGAGTCCATATTTTTCTCCTGCCAAAATAATTTTTTCGGTTTCTTCGGGTGTAAAAAATCCTTTTTCGCAAAATACATCTATATAGTCTGCTAGTTGTTCTTCTGCCACCTTAGGAATCATTTCATTAATCACTAAATCAATGTATTCGTTTCTATTATTATACGATTTAGGGATGGCATGTGCTCCTAAAAAAGTGGTTTTTACTGTTAATGGAGTTTCTGAACCAATACGTTTAGCTACCCGAAGCATTTTTAGCTCATCTTTAACGGTAAGCCCATAACCGCTTTTAATTTCGACACAAGCAGTGCCATAAGCGATAATTTCTTTTACACGAGTACGTGCGAATTGAAACAACGCCTCTTCAGAAGTGGACTGCAATTTTTTTGCTGAATTTAAAATGCCTCCTCCTTTTTTAGCAATATCGGCATAAGACATGCCTTTTATTTTGTCCACAAACTCTCCTTCTCTGCTGGCTGCAAATACTAAATGTGTATGCGAATCTACAAAAGTGGGTAATACATATTTATTAGTGGCATCTATAATTTTACCGTTGGTTTTAGGTAAATCATTCATAGAACCAAAGTCTTCAATCAGCCCATTTTTGATTAATAAAAAAGCATGTTTAATGGAAGGCAAATTGGCCATTTTAGCTCCCGCCACCCAATGATAGGCATCGGATTTAGCACGAGTTTGAACTAACTCTTTGATGTTTATTATGAGTAAATCCATAAAAAAATAGGTCGTTATTATTCTCCAGTTTCTGTATTAATGGCCTCTACTGTTTGTTCTAGCTTAGTGCCATAAATAGGAAAACTTAGTTTAAAAGCGAAAAAGAAATTGTTTTTTTGTACTCCTGGTCTCAGCCCAGTTTCCACTCCATAACCCCAACCTAAGGTACGGTTAAATTTGCCTTTTAATCCTGCTCTAAACCCAAATGGGGCTTGTTTAATGTCTGCTAAGGAAACAGGTTCTCTGCCTATAAGTAGGTCGTCTATGGTAATGCTAGGGGAATAAAGAAAATCTACATAAGTGGTTATTAACAGGTCGTCTCCATTAGGTTCCCACCTTGATTCAAAATCAACGGCAAAATTCTTAAACCAACTCATGGAGCCTCCAACATAAAAACCATAGGCTGCAACATTGGTATATAATTCGTCTGATGTAACGGGGGTGCCATCGTTATAAAATAAATCAAGATTTTGTTTTGCCAAAATAGTTTCTAATCCGGCTGCGGAAGTATAAAAAAATGCACCTCCTCTAACACCCACAATTTCGCGAACGGTATTTTTTATAACGGCATTTTTAGGAACCGTGGCTGCCCACTCGGTTCCTTTTAATCGTTTACTATATAATAAAATTTTTGATTCCGACTCCCTTGTGCGATCTAAAATGTGGTAAGTGGCTCCCGCATCTCCATAAAAATAAGTACCAATAATATTCTCGTTAAAAGCATTTCTGTTGGCTCCATCTCTTACAATATCAAAACGAGAACCATAAGTTGTTCTACCTGAAAACTCGAAATCTAACTTATCCTTATGATAGTAATTAGCTTCTAGCCCAAATCCTCCAGTAACGTTTAATGCGCCTACATCGCCCACAATTGGCTGAAAATGTATAAAAAGCTTCTTGATATCATAGGGGTCATCGTAGGATACGGTGTATTTTAAGGCCTTTGATTTTCTGGTTGATTGGCTATATCCACCGATGGCTAACGCCATCAATAGCCCTATTACAAAACTGCTTTTAAAACGCATATTATTATTTAACTAAATTTAAGAGCCTCAAATATACTTATCAATCTACAATATTTAAAATCAGTATTTACTACTACAAGAATTAGTCTTACTCTTCTAACTCAATTGGCAATTCCATAATCCGATTATTAACCATTTTAACTATTTTAATGGCCCCGTTAGCATTGCTATTTTCATAATCGAATTTCGAATCAAAATTTCCGTGTTGGCGATAGCCATTCTGAAAATAGGTGCCGTATTTTTTTAATGATTCCGCAATCATTTTCATTCCATAATATCCTCTAAAAAAATATTTAGAGGGATGTGTTTTATAAGTGTTAATATATCGACTTAAAAGCGCTTTATATTCTAAGGTAGCTACATCATCAACCGAAGAAATGGCTAATGTTACCCCTAACCCTTCCATTATTCCAAAAGCGGCTGTTTGTGATTCAAACCAATTGCCTACACCCATTATTTTGATGGAATCTCCTCTACTAATAATGGCTGACATGGCTTCAATAGGCACGGTAGGGTTTGATGAAGCAATAAAAATATGACCCAAAGAATCTGGTTGAATTAATAGAGAGTTGACAGTTGGTAGTTGAAGAGTACGCTGAATTTGCTCTTTCGTCATTCTAGCAACTTTGGCTCTATCTACTATTGTTTTTGAAGCAGTAAGGATGTCATACACATCTCTTCTATTATCCTTTCCTATTTTAAGCATTGATACAATAGTAAATGAATCTGATTCAACCGCTTCTTTATAAACAAATGCTGAAATAGAATCTACTACCGAGCTGCCGTAATAAATAAAAGTATTTTTATTTATGGGTTGCGATTTCATGTATTGGGCTGCCTTTAGTGCTAATTGAGCCGCACTTGCTCTCAGTAAAAATGAATAGGAGCTGCTCTCTGAAATTTTTGGATTAGAGGAGGTAGGGTTTACAAAAATCATTTTTTCCTTTAACGCAACTTGCTTCATTTTAGCAACTGTTTTTGGATAAATAGGCCCTAAAACCGCATCTAATCCGTAAAACCCTCCTCTTTCTAATAAAGTACTTATTTGGGAAGAGTCTTTTTTTGTATCATAAACTACTAGTTTAAAAAGAGAGGAGTCAACATCATAAGCAGCCATTTTAGCTCCTTCATAAAGATCAACTGCCAACGATTTTTTAAGAAATTTACCTGTGGCTTCCACTCGGTTGATATATAATGGAAGCATAATGCCAATCTTATATTGATCTTTATAAACACTCGCAGGAATACTATTAAATTTGCTTTTATCAAACGAAAACTCTTCAATTAATGAATCTAAGCGGCTCTTTAATGCTAGACTACTAACTTGTCCGCTAAGTGCTAAGGCATAGGCTTCTGCAATTACTTCGTTTTTAGGGTATTCAACATGTAATTGCTCTAATACTTCTAATGGTTGTACTTGAAGCTGACTTTTCAAAAAAGCACTACTCTTGCTTATATACGGTTCGGTAGTTATTTTATCTGCGTAATACTGCCCTTTAAAAACACCAGACTGCTCAAATCCAATTTGTGATAACCATAAATAAACGGCATCTATCTTATTCCAAGTTGGCTGCTCGATTGATAATTGCAAAAAAACATTTTTGGCGTACGATATATCCCCTTCTTGGTATGCTGAAACTCCTAAGTAAAATTGCGCATACATAACAAGTTCGTTCTTCTCTTTAGTAACTAAAAGCGATTTAAACGACTGCTTTGCTAAACCAAAGTTACCCTGCTCTAATAATTGTTTAGAAGCAGCATACGTTGCTTTAAAATTAGCAGATGCTTTTTGCGCACTACTATTAAGAGCAAACCCAAGTACTAATCCTATAAAAAATAGTTTTTTAATCATAGATAATCGGAAATATACAATTTTCAAACCTCTAACTCCTAACTTCATGCTCAATTTACTCCCACTCAATAGTTGCAGGTGGTTTAGAGCTAATATCATAGACAACTCTATTTACACCTTTTACCGTATTAATAATTTTATTAGATACCTGTGCTAAAAACTCATACGGCAAATGCGACCAGTCTGCCGTCATGCCATCTACACTGCTAACGGCTCTAAGGCTTACCACTTGTTCGTACGTGCGTTCATCGCCCATTACGCCAACCGATTGCACAGGCAAGAGCATGGCGCCTGCCTGCCATACACTATCGTACAAATTATTATCTTTTAACCCTTGAATAAAAATATAATCTACTTCTTGCAGAATGGCTACCTTTTTAGGAGTTATATCTCCTAAAATCCTAATGCCTAACCCTGGCCCAGGAAATGGATGCCTTCCTAAAATATGTTGCGAGATACGAAGTGATTTTCCTACTTTTCTCACTTCATCTTTAAATAATGTATTAAGAGGTTCTACTACTTTTAGCTTCATAAAATCGGGTAATCCCCCTACATTATGGTGCGATTTAATAGTAGCAGAAGGGCCTCCTGTTGCAGAAACAG
>CAZGDC010000185.1:0-4577 GCA_964524405.1 uncultured Roseivirgaceae bacterium | reverse complement strand
TGAAATACAATTGTATATCTACATAGTTAGACGCCTTGTATCTACACCCACTAAACTCCATGAATAATGCGGGTTAAGCGTTAGGTTTCATGCGAAACAGCTATTTTTGTAGAATTAAGTTCATTAAAAATAAAAAGGCGTAATTATGACAAAAATAACAATAGCAAAAGGGGATGGTATAGGCCCAGAGATAATGAATGCCACATTAGAAATAATGAAAGCTGCTAACGCTAGGATAGAATGGGAAGAAATTGAAATAGGAGAAAAGGTATATCTGTCAGGAAATTCTAGCGGAATTACATCTTCGTCTTGGGATAAAATTAGAAAAAATAAAATATTTTTTAAAGCACCAATTACTACACCTAGAGGGGAAGGATATAAAAGTTTAAATGTAACTATACGTAAATCACTTGGGTTGTTTTCTAATGTTAGACCCTGCCTGAGTTATCATCCGTTTGTAAGCACCAAGCACCCAACGATGGATTTGGTTGTGGTACGTGAAAATGAAGAAGATTTATACGGAGGGATAGAACATCAACAAACAGATGAAGTTGTTCAATGTCTTAAACTTATTTCAAGACCAGGTTGCGAAAAAATTATTCGTTACGCCTTTGAATATGCTCGTCTTTATAAAAGAAAAAAAGTAAGTTGTTTTATAAAAGATAATATTATGAAACAGACAGACGGCTTATTTCATAAAGTGTTTTTAGAAATTTCTCAAGAATATACAGATATAGAATCTGATAGTTGGATTGTTGATATTGGAGCAGCAAGAATAGCAGATACTCCTGAAATATTTGATGTAGTAGTTATGCCCAATTTGTATGGCGATATTATCTCTGATATTACCGCTCAAATATCTGGATCTGTTGGCTTAGTAGGATCTTCTAATATTGGTGAAGAATGTGCTATGTTTGAAGCAATTCATGGCTCTGCACCAGATATCTCTGGTAAAAACATTGCAAACCCAAGTGCGTTAATTAAAGCAGCTGTAATGTTGCTTAATCATATAGGCCAACAGGATGTTGCAGAAAACATTCAAAATGCCTGGTCTTGTACAATAGAAGAAGGAATACACACGCAAGATATATTCAAAAAAGGAGTAAGTACTAAGTTGGTTGGAACAAAAGAATTTGCTGAATCGGTTATTCAAAACTTAACTAAAAAACCAAAAATAATTAGTGTTGCAAATTTCAATAAAGGGATGAAGTTTAAGATGCCAACTTACACACGAAAAAGCCCTTCAAAGAAAGTACTTAAAGGGGTAGATTTGTTTGTAGATTGGAAAGGGAAAGATGCTTCTAAATTAGCTGATGAACTAAAAAAAATAAACAACAACCTTCAACTTTCTATGATTACAAATAGAGGTGTTAAAGTATGGCCCGATGGATTTAAAGAAACATTTTGCACGGATCATTGGAGGTGTAGATATGAAGCTACTAATGGAGTAGATCCGAAAAAAGAAGATATTCCTCAGTTGCTTTCCGAAGCTATTTCTAAGGGTATTGACATTATAAAAACGGAAAATCTGTATGAATTTAATGGAGAAAGAGGTTACTCTTTAGGGCAAGGACAATAATTAACAAAGCATAAAAATCTAACAAAGTATAAGAATAACAGCCAATAGCAGTATATTAACCTGCATTACTCTGCAGTTGGCTGCTATTTTTATACTCACTGTTGTGGGCAAGTAAAACAAGTTATCGTAATAGCCAAATAGCTTGCAAGTTGATAGATTTAAACGAAGGTGGCAACTTTTTTAAAGTCTTGTAATGCGGGTTAAGCTACTTACAAAGCTTAATTTTATTGTACCATTCTTTTTACATATTCCTTCTTTAAAAGGGGGCAAATTTTATAACGTTCCTCTTTGGTGTCTTCATATAAGGCTTCGAGTACCTCATATACATTACGAATGCCCCATTTAGCGGCCCATTCAAAAGGCCCCATGGGGTAATTAGTGCCCAATTTCATGCCTAAATCAATGTCTTCTTTGGTAGCAGTACCTTCCATAACCGTATAAAAAGCTTCATTTATAATCATAGAAATAATGCGAGGAGTAACCATGCCCACACGATCGTCCACTATCTCAAAAGCTAAGCCAAGTTGGTTTAACAGCGTATCAAGATATATGCTATTCTTATTTTCATACATCGAAACTTCCAGCACTTCACGTTCAATAAAAGTGGGATGACCGTTAAAGCCGAAAAGCTTGCATTCCACATTGTTTTGGTAAATAGCTTGTTCGGCTAAATTAAAAGTAATCGCATTTAAAAAAACAGTAATACCTGCGTAGTTCGCATATTGCTCCATCGACTCTTGATTTTCTTCTGTAGAAAAATCAAAGACAACTTCCGCTTTTTCTAAATGCGACTCCGATAAAAAGCCAGAAAAAAGAAATGTGTGATCTCCCTTTACTTTCTTTTTAATAAGATTGGCCTGTTCTTTAGACCCAACAACAATAATATTCATTTCATTGATTATTTTTGTCAAAAATACAATAATCGTTATGGATAAGAAAATCATATTTTCTAAAAAAGCCCCTGCGGCCATAGGCCCTTACAGCCAAGCAGTGTCTGCCAATGGCATGTTATTTGTTTCGGGTCAAATACCACTTATACCCGAAACAATGGAACTTGTATCTGCGGGTATAAAAGAGGAAACCCACCGAGTTATGAAAAACCTGCAAGCTATTTTAGAAGAAGCGGGTGTTAGCTTCGAGCACGTAGTAAAGTGCAGCATTTTTGTTGCCGATATGGGCGATTTTAATGCTATAAATGAAGTATATGGCAGCTATTTTGCAGAACAGCCTCCTGCAAGAGAAACAGTAGAAGTAAGCACATTACCTAAAAATGTAAATGTAGAAATTTCTTGCATTGCGGTTTTATAATAATTAAATAAAAACACGTCATTACGAGGAACAGCGAAGTAATCTATTTCACTTTAACAGGTTGCTTCATCCCAAAAAAATTGGAAATCGAAATGGCGGTAAAATTATAACTAATGATCAGAGTTCGATTTGCGCCTAGCCCAACAGGAGGGCTTCATATTGGAGGTGTACGCACCGCCCTTTATAATTACCTATTTGCTAAAAAACATGGAGGTAAATTTATTTTACGTATTGAAGATACCGACCAAAAAAGAAAAGTAGATGGAGCGGAGGAATACATTATGCAAGCCTTGGAGTGGTGCGGAATTTCTCCTGATGAAAGCCCAACCATAGGCGGAGAATTTGGCTCTTATCGCCAATCCGAGCGGCTTAATTTATACCAACAATATGCGCAGCAGCTTTTAGAAGCAGGCCTCGCCTATTATGCGTTTGATGCCCCCGAAGAATTGGATGCGATGCGAACTAAATTACAAGAAGAAAAAGCTGCGAATCAGCAGTATAGTTCTATCAACCGTATGGAGATGCGTAACGCCCTTACGCTTGAAAAATCCGAAGTGGAGGCATTATTAAATGCTGGTGCGCCTTATGTAATCCGTATAAAAATTGAAGGGGATAAAACGATTGAAGTTAATGATATTGTTCGTGGTAAGGTAACGGTAAATACCACTACTATGGATGATAAAATACTAATGAAATCAGATGGCTTTCCAACCTATCATTTGGCCAATATTGTTGACGACCATTTAATGAAAATTACGCATGTAATTCGTGGCGAAGAATGGCTCCCTTCGGCTCCATTACATGTATTACTTTATCAATATTTGGGTTGGGATGCCCCCATTTTTGCTCATTTGCCTTTATTATTAAAGCCCGAAGGAAATGGTAAATTAAGTAAGCGAGATGCCGATAAGCATGGCTTCCCTATTTTTCCTTTAACCTATACCGATGCTAAAACGGGCAATGTGGCAAAAGGCTTTAAAGAAAAAGGCTATTTGCCTGAAACAATGATTAACTTCTTAGCCTTACTTGGCTGGAATCCAGGAACAGAACAAGAATTATTTTCGCTAGGCGAATTGAGTAAAATATTTGAATTGGAACGTATTAGCAAATCAGGGGCGAAATTTGATATTAATAAAGCCAAATGGTTAAACGAACATTATTTGCGCCTTAAACCGCACCAAGAGCTAGCACAGCACTTAGTAATTAAAGCTAAAAATGAAGGGTTTGAGTGCTCTGATGAAAAAGCATTGGCTATTATAACCTTGCTTATTGATAGAAGTACGTTTATCCAAGATTTTTGGAACAATGGACACTACTTTTTTGTTAGCCCTACCGAGTACGATGCTAAAACAATTAAAAAGAAATGGAAAGAAGAAACAGTACAAGCTCTAAACCTATTTGTTTCCTATATTAAAGTACTAGAGCAGCCAACAGCAGAAACATTAAAGGTGGTGTTTGAAAAAACAGTGACCGAATTAGAGTTAGGTTTTGGTAAAGTAATGCCAGGATTACGACTTGCCCTAACAGGTGAAGGGGGAGGCCCAGATTTAATGGGCATATTAGCGGTGCTTGGAGTAGAAGAAGCTAGCAAACGAATTGAGGAGGCCATTAAAACCATTGCTATATGAGCAAACAAAAAAAATTAACTAAAAAAACCCCAAAAGTGCACAAAGACTTAGAAGGGTTTAAT
>CAZGDC010000184.1:0-4692 GCA_964524405.1 uncultured Roseivirgaceae bacterium | reverse complement strand
TGCCTGCCCATAACAGAAATGGGAATATCTTATGTAATAAATTAGTTTTCAATTAGTCTCTGGGTTTACCATCTACGTAATAAGTGGAAATGTCTGGCTTTAATGCACGTGGAAAATGAAGAGGTCTTCTTTCTCCATTTGGCCCTGGCGCAGGACGAGTCCAGCTCAACCATTTTTTATACTCTTCGTGAGATTTATTGGTATCTACTTGAATATCTCCATACTTATCCTCTGCATGTGCTACTTCAATCCGCACTTTTTGGTGCCAGCAATGCATACCACTAATAGGATCTGGATGAACGGGGAACGTAATGTTTTGATGAACTCCGCCATCACTCCAAAAAATTCGTTTAGAATCTTTATCCGCACTTTCATAAGGTTTAATACCTGAGATAGTACTCATTTTCCAAACGCCATCTTTGTTCTCAATATTTACCGTATTGGTTGCCCAACGATTGGCCTCTGTATCTTGTGGTCGCCTCCATCTACCTAAGTGATGCGAGCAAGCCACAATTCCTGGTTTCATGCCTTCGGTTACCCATACTTTATCTACAAAATAGCCAATGTCAGTATTTACACGGATGAGATCGCCTGTTTTTAACTTAAAGCGAGCGGCATCCGAAGTATGCATCCATACGGGGTTGCGGTTGGCAATTTCTGCTAGCCACTTTGCATTGCCCGAACGCGAGTGAATTAATACAGGCAGTCTAAAGGTAGGAACTAAAGGAAAATCTCCTTTTGCTCGGTCCATTTCTTGCTCGTGTACATGGCTTTTTATATAGGTTGGAATGGTATATTCTGGCCATTTCCAATCGACCATGGTTTGTGAGTAAAATTCTTGCTTACGGCTTAGCGTTGGAAAACCAACTACATTCGCACCATCAACATGTACGCCAATAGCGGTGCCCTCTTTTGTGATTACCCCTGATTTTTTATCAGTGGTAGCATCTTTCATTTGTTCGGGTGTTAATGGTTTTTTATGCAGCTCATATACCGATGATTCTATTTCAAAAGCTCCATATTTTTGCATGTATTCCAAGGCATTCATGTTTTCTTCCTTGGCTTTTTCAGGAAGCCCTTTTACTTTTTCAAACATAAATTGATAGTACTCATCAATGGTAATTTTTTCTCCTTTACGGTAAGGCGACATAAAATGCTCGCGAATGCCTAGGCTTCCATCTGGGTCTATTCGCCAAGATAGCTCAATCCAAAACTCGTCTTCTTCCCATACTTCGCCTGGGTTTACTTCATACGTAAATTTAAAGGGCTTACCTTTTCGTCTGGCAAATTCGCGTAATACAGGTTGCCTAAAGGCTATCCAAACACCACTATGGGTTTCGTAACTATTAACATCGTGCCGTTCTGGTGCTAGCCCCATGGGCAATACATAATCGGCAAAATAGGCGGTTTCGCTCCACGTGGGGGTAAGTGCAATATGCATACCCACTAATTTCTCATCAGAGAGTGCTTCCATCCATGTAAATCCATCGGGATAGGTCCAAATTGGATTAAATACCCTTGTAAAATATACATCCATTTTGCCTCTCCCTTCTTTTAAGAAGTGTGGCAATAACTGGCTCATCTCGAAGAATGCTAATGGGTATTCATTTGGGAAATGTAATTCGTTCCAGAATTTTTGTGCTGGAGGATTATCGAAGAATGTTGGCTTCCACTTATTCCAAGCACTTGGAGAGGTGCCTCCCACGGTACCTACGCTACCTGTAAGTACGTTTAAAAAATGCAATGATCTAGCCACAGCCCAACCACCAAGGTTGCCCGAGCCAGCACTACGCCAGTTATGCGAAGCAAAGCGTGATCCTGCTTTGCCAATTTCACGCGCTACCTCAATAACAGTTGCCGCTTTTACACCACTTTCCTGTTCTGCATATTCAGGGGTGTATTCAGCGTATTCTTCAATTAATTTTTCAATATAATTTTCAAAGGTTACTTCTGTTCCACTGTGTTTCTTTTCTAAATAATCTTGCCAGTTAACCCAACTTTTTACAAATTTTCGATCCAGTAAATCTTCTTCGATGATAATTTTGGCCATCGCCAATAACATTGCGGCTTCTGAACCAGGATTTGTTGGCAACCAATAGTTACTCATGCTGGCAGTATTGGAAAGTCGAGGATCCATGGTAGCCAACTTGGCTCCATCCATCATCCCTTCCATAATACGTTGTGCGTGTGGGTTAAAATAATGACCTGACTCTAAATGCGCACTAATTAATAAAATAAATTTTGCATTGGCAAAATCTGGAGACGGCCTATCGTACCCATGCCAAAGATTATAGCCAAAACGAGCACCCGAAGAGCATACATTGGTATGGCTATTATGCCCATCTACATTCCAAGCTCTTAATACCCTGTCCATATAACCTTCGTGACCCGGACGACCTACGTGGTAGGCAATTTCATTGTTTCGGCCTTCTTGTAATGCCTTGCGTATTCTTGCTGCAATATCATCTAATGCCTCATCCCAAGTAACACGTTCCCAACCGCCATCACCACGTTTACCCTTGCGTTTCATAGGGTACATTATACGATCCGGATCTTCTACCTGATTAATAGTTGCAGGCCCTTTTGCACAGTTTCTGCCTCTACTTGCAGGGTGGTAAGGGTTGCCCTCAAACTTTCTAATCTTCCCATTGGCATTATCAATATACGTTAACAGCCCACATGCCGACTCGCAGTTAAAGCAAGTGGTAGGCACTATAGTGTAATTCTTGGTTTCTTTTTTTGACCACCCTTTGGCTTCGAACTCGGTCCAATTATCCCATTGCTCTGGTGGCGGGTAATCAGTAAGTGCACCCGGCTCTGTTAACCTAGGCAATTTAGGATCTTCCACATTATGTAGATTAGGAATGATGTGCAGCGCTTCTGCAATCTTCTCTACTATGGATGCTTTATGTTTGTATGACATTTTTTAAATGTTAGACTGTGAGATGTTAGACACAAGACGTAAGATTTTAGATGTAAGATTAATTGACTTGAAATTATTAAGTGTTATCGTATAAAATAGTTTCATAATCGTTTTTTAGTCTTGTGTCTTAAGTCTTAATTTTTATTAACTAGCTTAATGAAATTCTCTGAGGTGCTTCTACCCAAATTCGTTCTTGTAGAAGAATACCGATTAAGGCTACTAAACCAGTGGCAGCAACGGGTGCTCCCAATACAATCATTCCTATAGGTAGTAGGTTTCCAAAAAGAACTACTCCGTACCAGAAACGATTTTTATAACGGCCTTTCATTATCATATCAACCGTAGCTTTTGCATCTGCAGTTGGGTGGGTTGTACCCAACTCAACCACTAACAAAATCACATTAAATATTAAAGTTCCTACTAAGATATTTTCTAAGAAACCACCCCAGTTATTATCGCCTGCCATTAGCATGTTACCGATGGCTAATGCACCTGCACCTGCCATTAGGCTATGCACAAACATGTGAAGTGGCAAGGTTGGACTTTGCCAGAAATCTCGCCCTTTTGCTTGCGCAAATAAGAAGGCAGTGTAAACAGCAACAAGTATTGCTGATAAGGCTGAAGCCCACATCGCAATATCTGCTAGTACAGGGATTTCGAAGAATAAACCTGCACCCCAAACGGTAAGTAATCCACCAAAAACAGTAATGGCATATCCTCCACGCACTAACCAAGAGTTCCATTGTGGACGTAATAAAACGTAGGCGAATCGCATTGGTTGATCCAAATCTTTCACCAATAAAGCTCCCGTAAGTGTTAAAAACACAAGACCTAAGCCAATACCCAACCAAGTGGTTTCTGTAGAGAAACCAACATTCGTAAATGCAGCAAGTGCAAGTACCAATACAGCTCCGGCTGAAATAGCTTTTGTAAATACATAACCAGATACTTCCCATCCCCAAAGCACCCCTTTGTCGGGCGTATCATATACACGCTTCACGGTTTGCTTGCCCATAATGGCCGCCATCTGTGATTTTTCAGGATCTTGATTATCGCCAGCATACGTTTTAACTGTATCAGGGTTATTGGCTAAGGTATCAGCCATTTCTTCGTACGATTTTTTAGCTAAGCTCTCGGCATATTTTGCATAATGCCCAACTCCATTGGATTGTGCACTCCACATGGTTTCTTCCGTTTTAGGAGCAGCCGATGGGGTAAGTACCACCTCATCACTATTAATGTAAAACACATTAGGACTTGTGCCTTTTTCGGGCTTACGTACCATGGTGTTTTGAGTGGCTAGTAACATGGAAATTTCTGTATCAGGGTTTTCCATATCGCCCGAAATAATGGCGTGCTCAGGGCACACATTAACACAGGCTGGCTCTAAGCCAATATCGATTCTATGTGCACAATAATTGCATTTGGAGGCTGTTTTTGTCTCTGGGTCAATAAACAGCGCATCGTAAGGGCAAGCCTGCATACACGATTTACAACCAATACAACGATCATCATTAAAATCAACAATGCCATCCGGACGAATATGTAAGCATTCCACTGGACAAATCTCCACACAAGGAGCATCGGTACAATGGTTGCAACGGGTTACTGAAAACAGTCGGGTGGTGTTTGGGTACTCGCCTTTTTCCACTTGCTTTACATACGTGCGGTTAACACCTACTGGAACATCATGCTCCGATTTACAAGCAACAGTACAGGCATGGCAACCAATGCATTTTCGGTTGTCTAATACAAAGCCGTATTTCATA
>CAZGDC010000183.1:0-4712 GCA_964524405.1 uncultured Roseivirgaceae bacterium | reverse complement strand
ATTGCAAACTTTGGGTTGAAGACGGAACCTTACAAGTACGAGGATATATTGCCTTTTTCTTTAGAACACAAACTTGGCTAAAAGTAAACTAGTGTTAAGTTAAGTGTGAAATGGTGGTTAAGTTGAAGTTATTTATGTTTTTGGCGAAGTAAAAAAATAGGAGCATAGCTTTGCTACGTGAATATTTTTTTAGGAAGTCAAAAGCGGAAAGAACAAAACTTGGGCTGACAGTTTACACTTAACTTAACACTAGTGTCTGTTTATAAAGTTAATCCTGCGCTTGAATCAATCTAATGCAGTATTTTAATGTTGATATAGCATTAGAACATTAATAGACAGGCACTAGGTAAATTACCTAAATTTTGCAAAAAGGTTTTGTTCTATCAAACAAAATGTATTTGAACCACTAGCTTTGTATTATAAGTTTTTCATAAACAGGTTTTGGTTATAAAGCGTTGGGTTGGTTACCTAACGCTTTTTTTATTTTGTTTTTTATTCAAAGCTGCTTAATGCGTATTTTTTTGCAATCTTTGCGGTGTATCCTACTTGACTTTATAGATTGAATATTGACAATAATACTTTTTGTATTTTTTTAAGGTTACCAACATTACATTAACCGTATAAACCACAAATACCAATGACCGACCAAGAGATATTTAAACAAATATGTCGGGGCGATGAGCAAGCCTTAGAGGTTGTTTACCAAAAGAATTATCGTATGATGATGCGTTTGGTTCAAAACAACAGTGGGACTGAGCAAGAGGCCAAGGATATTTACCAAGAAGCCGTAGTAGTTTTTTGGCAAAAAGCAGTAAGTGGAAAGTTAGTGCTAACCTCAAAAATCAGCACCTATATTTATAGCATTTGCCTTAATTTATGGCGAAAAGAATTAGATAGAAAAAAAAGGCATACCAATGAAGAGCATGACAGGCCTCACTTTCAACAACATGAAACAGAGGAAAAGGTAAAAATTGTAAGAGCTTGCATTGACCAACTAGGAGATACGTGCAAAAAAGTACTATCGTATTATTATTTCGATGGGATGTCAATGAAAGAAATAGCTGAACGTGTAGGTTTTGCCAATACGGATACGGCTAAAACAAAAAAATATAAGTGTAAGAAAAAGCTGGACGAGATAATTAAATCACAATATTCAGCACATGATTTTTTAGATTAGTTATGAAGAATTTTGAAAAAGTAGAGGCTTATTTTAATAACGAACTCAGTGATTCTGAAAAGAATGATTTTTTTAAGAAAATTGAGTCAGATACGGACTTAAAATCTGAGTTTGATTTTCAGAGTGAAGTTGTAAATGGAATAAAAGAAGCAAGAAAAGCTGAACTCAAGGCGATGCTTAACAGAGTTCCTATTGCCTCTACTGGATCAAGTGCAATAGGCAGTAGTTTTTATAAAATAATTGCAGGTGGAGCCGTAGCAATTTTAATGGGCTCTTCTATTTGGTATTTTATGAATACGGATACAAAGGCTCAATTTACACAAAAACCTAAGGAGGTAGTGTCAACAATTACTACAAAAACGGAGAACCCCATTGCTTTAAATCAACAAGAACCTGCCACTATTGAAAAAGTAAAGACAAATAGCACTGAGAAAATCGAAAGCAATGAAAAGTCTAAATCGTCAACACTAAAAATTATAACACCAAACTTGCCTAATAGCGAAGATGTGTTAGCTAATAAGGCATTGCCTGAAGAAAACCTTAACATCCCTGATGCTATAAATAATGGATCAATTAATTTGAGTAGCAAAATTAATGTGGAAGTAAAACTTAAAAAGAAATATAGTTTCCACTACCAGTATTCTTCCAATGGCATTGTGTTATATGGTGATTTTGAAGAAGGGTTGTTTGAAATACTCGAATTAAATAAAGATCACAAAACAACCATTTACTTGTATTACGAATCTAATTATTATAGCCTTAATAACGACACAAGCGTAATAACTCCTTTAAAGCCAGTTACTGATAAAAATATTACACATAAATTAGAAGCTTTAAGGTAATATTTCGGTTTTCCTTCATATATATTTGGTTAACTTTGAAGCTAAAGTATAACCAACATTGAAAACTTCAACATCTGTTAAAAAACGAAAATTAGGATCCTACCCTTTTTTGAGTGTAGTATTTTCCATTTCAATTGCTCTGTTTATCATTGGCTTACTTGGCCTTTTAGTGCTGCATTCTCAAAAACTAACACAATTAATAAAAGAGAATATTGAAATTCAGGTATATCTTAAAAAAGAAGTATCTAAATCTGAATTAACTCAAATTCAACATTTCTTAGAGCAAGCCAACTATATCTCCAAAGGAGAGGAAGGGCAGCCCCAAATAGTATTTATTTCCAAAGAGCAAGCCGCCCGAAATTTTATTGCTGAAACAGGTGAAGACTTTGCTGCCTTTTTAGGCGATAACCCCTTACGCGATGCTTTTACTATACATATTAACGAAGATTTTCAATCAGAAAAGAAAATGGCTTCTATAAAAAATCAGTTAATGAAACGACCTGGTATATTTGAAGTTATTTATGTGAACGAGTTAATAGATATTATTAATAAAAACATTAGAAATATAAGCTTAATATTAGCTGGGTTTGCGTCTATTCTAATTGTAGTGGTTATTATATTAATAAATAACACCATTAAATTAGCCCTTTTTACCCAACGTTTTTTAATTAGGAGTATGCAACTTGTGGGAGCCACCAATGGCTTTATTCGAAGACCATTCATTTTTAGATCAATGAGGCATGGATTGCTTTCTGGCTTTCTAGCCTCCACAGCTTTATATGGCATTAGCGAATATGCCTACACAAGAATTGAAGATTTAATTTTGTTAAAAGATGCTAATCATTTATATATTTTATCGGGGATTTTATTACTTTTAGGAGCCTTTTTGGGGTTTTTTAGCTCGTTAAGATCTGTTAATAAATATTTAAAACTTTCACTAGAAGAATTATACTAAGCCATGAATAAATCACCTATGCCGTTTGGCCGCAATAACTACCTATTAATGTTAGTTGGCATTGCCTTTATTGTTTTTGGGTTTATCATAATGACCACCGATACCGAACCTTATGGATTTGGATTTAGAGGCATTACCTTAGGCCCTATATTGGTAATGTTTGGTTTTATATTTGAACTGTATGCAATTACACGAAAACCAAAAGTCAAAGAATGAGCCTACTTGAAGCCCTTATCTTAGGAGTCATTCAAGGGATAACAGAGTTTTTACCTGTAAGTAGCAGTGGGCATCTTCAAATAGGAGCAGCAATACTCGGAATTAAATCTACCGATAATTTGTTATTTACCATTATCGTACACGGTGCTACCGTTTTAAGTACCCTTATCGTATTTTGGAAAGAAATCATCTCCATTTTTAAAGGCCTTTTCAAACTTGAACTAAATGAAGAAACCAAGTTGGTGTTCTATATTATAATTTCGATGATACCAGTAGGAATTGTAGGAATATTTTTTGAATCCCAATTAGAAGCCTTTTTTGATGGGCAAATCATATTTGTGGCCGCAATGCTAATGTTAACAGGCTTTATTTTATTAGCAACTCATTATTTAAAAGCCAATAATGCATCAGCAGAACTAGACTACACCAAAGCGAGTATTATTGGCATAGCACAAGCCATTGCTGTATTGCCAGGAATTTCAAGATCTGGTGCTACCATTGCCACCGCCTTAATTTTAGGCGTTAATAAAGAACAAGCAACACGGTTTTCCTTTTTAATGGTAGTGCCTCCCATTTTAGGAGCCACCTTACTAAAAGTAAAAGACTTAATTGAGCAGCCTATTGTGCATAACCAAATTTCGAATGCAGCGTTGGCAGTAGGGTTTATTGCGGCATTAACAATGGGTGTTTTTGCTTGCCGATGGATGATTAATATTGTAAAAAAAGGCAGTCTTGTCTATTTTGCCTACTACTGTTTTGCCGTATCCACTATTACACTAATCACCCAGTTTATATGAGTCACAATCCCCCTGCCGAAGGGCACGTTATACTTATAGATAAACCATTGGAGTGGACATCCTTTGACGTGGTGAAAAAGCTTAAAAATAAACTAAATCTTAAAAAAGTAGGGCATGCAGGCACATTAGATCCTTTAGCCACAGGTTTATTAATTCTTTGTACTGATAAAAAAACCAAGCAAATAAGCAAAATACAAGAACAAGAAAAAGAATACACCGGCACTATTGTATTGGGAAAAACTACCGCCAGTTACGATTTAGAATCTCCTATTATTGAAGGGGGAGATACAAGTGGCTTAACATACGATTATTTAACATCGCTTCTGCCACAATTTATTGGCGAAGTAGAGCAAACACCTCCCATATTTTCGGCAGTTAAGGTAAACGGAGAACGAGCCTATAAAAAAGCAAGAGCTGGAGAAAAGGTTGAATTAAAATCAAGAATAATAACTATTTATTCGTTTGAAATTACCTCTATAAATTTACCAGAAGTGCACTTTAAAGTAAATTGCTCTAAAGGAACTTATATTCGTAGCCTTGCAAACGATTTCGGAAAGGCTGCAGGAGTAGGTGCATATTTAACTAATTTAAGACGCACAAAAATTGGCGATTACTCGGTAAACGATGCATTTACCATTAACTCCATAAGTAATGAAAGTTTATAGAGGTTTAGAAAAATTTAAAAAGCTACCCAATGCAGTAGTTACATCTGGCACCTTTGATGG
>CAZGDC010000182.1:2102-4783 GCA_964524405.1 uncultured Roseivirgaceae bacterium | reverse complement strand
ATAACTTTGTTGTTTTAATTAATCCAGTAGCAAACAAAACAACCTTTGTAATGGACGATGTTCTTGCTGCGCAAGGAGCTTACGGAGTAGATTCTACCATGAATGTACGTGCAGAGTTTGGTGCTTTCTTTTCCTTATTTTACAAAAAGGAAATTATGAAAAATGTAACTTTTACAACACTTTACACGATGTTTGGAAACTATGAAGACTTAGCTGTATGGGATGTAAACTGGGATTTGATACTTGATTTTAAAATCAACAGTTTTTTAGCAGCTAATTTTACAACTAATTTAATCTATGATCAAGATATTGCAACACCCGTTGATAGAACAGGTGATGGTATTAATGACTCTTTTGGCCCTAGACTGCAATTTAGGCAGGCATTGGGCATTGGCTTAACCGCCAGATTTTAGACCATTTCTTATACTAAACTCAATTAGTACAAAAAAACGCTTAGAAAATAACTTTTTTCTAAGCGTTTTTTTATGCCCTTGTATGCCTATCGTATAACTAGGTTCAGCTGCAACCGGCCCCACATAAAAATAGTACCTTAACCGCAAGGGGAATCTATTACAAGCCTTAATATGCTATCATTACGAAGTGCCTTTCGGATTTTAGGTAGTAGTGAAACTAATCAATTAATACCTTTCTATTATTAGCTTATTATCAACCATACGGTTATTATATTGCTGAATAACTGCCTTTATTTTTGTTTCTAGTTTTTGTTGAATTTTTGGTCTTTTACCCATTAAATTAGTTTTCATAAGCACATCTTGTTTAAGATTAAACAACCCTACGGTTTTTTCTAAATCATACTGTAGTACCCAGTCATTCATTATTAACTGAAAAGCATTTCCATAATAACTAATGGCAAACTTATCTTCTTTATGTAAAAGCATATCTTCCCCAAATGCAATATAGGGTTTGTTATAGTTTAAATAGGAAAGCACCGTAGGCATAATATCTATTTGTTGAACCACCGTACTATCTACCCCCACTAAATTACTATTGGGATGAAATAATATAATTGGCACCGTATAGGCTCCAACGGCTGTTTGATACGCAGGGTAATAAGAGGTGCACGTATGGTCTCCCGTTATTACAAATAAGGTGTTGTTATACCAATCTTTGGTCTTTGCTTTATTAAACATTTTGCGCAATGCATAATCTGCATAACCAATACTTTTATGTATTTTAATTTTTCCATTAGGAATTTCGGCAGCAATAGCTGCTGGAATTTTATAAGGGTGATGAGACGAAACCGAAAATATGGTACTTAAAAATGGCTGTTTAAATGCATCCATTGTGTTAATGGCGTAAGGCAAAAATAGGTGATCCCAAATGCCCCACACGCCATCGTAGTCGTTCTCATTATCGTACTGGTCTAATCCAAAATAGTGTTTTACCCCTGCTTGCACTGCAAATGAATTTAACCCCAACGAGCCATTGGGTGCTCCGTGAAAAAAAGAGGTGTGATACCCTTTAGTACTAAGCTCTGTTGCAAGTGTTTGTATTTGATTGCCAGAATAATTAGACACCGTAAAAGATTCTTGTAAAGAAGGGATGCTTGCCAAAACGGCTGGAGTTCCTTCTATAGATCGCCTACTGTTTGCATAAGAATTAACAAAAACAAGGGCATTATTGGCAAGCGAATCAAGAAAAGGGGTGTAGCCTTTATACTTACCTCCATCTAGGTTTTTGTTAAATGCCCCCACGGGTTCTCTTCCTAAACTTTCAACTATTATTAACACTACATTAAGTGGCCTAAAAGGGGCTGTGTTATTGGGTGTTTTAAGTAAGGAGTATGCTTGTTCTAAATCAGCCTTATTAAAATAGGATTGTTTAGGAAAAATAGGCTTATCAAGTGACATCATCATGGTAAACGGAGTGTTTTGAACTAACACAATATCGCCCGGGTTTTTAACGTACTGGCCTGCATCTGATGGAGCTAAAGGAAAATCTTGTTGGGGAGGCAAACCACTTCGCATGCCAAGTATGGATAGCCCTAAAAACGCTATAAAAAAGGCAGCCTGCACCACAAATGTTTTAAGTGATGAAATCGCTTGTAGTGGAACTATCCATTTTTTAGTACTAAAAACAAGCACCATAATAAGCACTACCCAAACTACCAAAACATAATAATAGTCGCTAGCCATATTATAGGCTAATTGAACATAGTTTTCTTCATGACCAAACTCTTCGAATACCGTTATGGTCGTTCGTTCAGCAATAAATTTGTAATAGACAAAATCCATACAGTTTAATGCCAATGCTACCGCATTTGTAAAGTAAAAAATATAGTTGGTAACAGCCCTAAAAACAACATTGTTTTTGCCATTTACTGGCAGTAACATCAAAATAGCATACAGAGAATTAATATAAAGTACTGCGGATAAATCGAACCTTAGCCCTCCTATAAAAATAGTAATAAGTTGAAAAAATGTAGTTGAATGAAAACTGTTGAGGTTAAAAAAATAAAATAAAAGCCGTGTAATTGTAAATAACACCATAACTAGGCTAAGCCTGATTAGTACTTCTGTTATCGGGTATAATCGTATTGATTTCATCAATTTTAAAGAAGGCATAAATTAAGTTCTGTCTTTTTTAGATAAAAATAAACAAATTAACTTAGCCTGAAGCGGAAGAGGGAATTAAATAAAATGGAGAGCAAAGCACTCTAG
>CAZGDC010000182.1:0-2002 GCA_964524405.1 uncultured Roseivirgaceae bacterium | reverse complement strand
ACATTCATTACGTTTATTACGTATAGCTACTATAAAATTACTATCTTCGACCATCCTAATAAATTATAGTATTAATGAAAAAAAACAATTACTACGAAGCGCTGTTGTTTCTTTTACGTGTTATAGTGCAGGCCGATGGAGTTTTTGATGATGAGGAGTCGGAAGCAATTGAAGAAATTTGTGAAATTGAGAAGATTCCAAAAGTGTATTATACAGATTTTAACAGTCGTGTAAATACGCTTTCTGAAAAGGAGATGTATTTGAAGGGTATTGATTGGGTGCAAGAGTGCACGAAGGAAGAACAGATTAAAGTATTTGTTTGGCTCTATAAAATGGCCGAAGTCGATGGAACCGTGCACGTAAAAGAAGTGCGTTTTTTGCTTTATTCTTTTAGACAAGCAGATATTGAGTTTGAAGAGATAGAAGCAGCCGCCAAAATAACTCCTAAATTAAAGAAAAAGGAGCATTAATTTATTTTGGTGCTTTTAGAAAAATCGTTTTTATGTTTGCTTATAATGAATAGAAAGTTAAATTTATTGAGCTATTTATTGGTTTATTGCTAAAATTCATCTTATGTCTAAAAAAATATTTATTGTAGAAGACGATGCCGATTATTCGGAATTTATAAAGGCTAAGCTTAGAAGAAAATATAAAATCTATTCGTTTGCTAATGCAGAAGATTGCCTTGTTTCGTTAAAATCTATTACACCAGATGTGTTGGTTCTTGATTATTATTTGCCTGGTATTAACGGTATAGAGCTTTATGAACAAGTAAAAGAGACATTACCAAAATCGGTAAAAGTAGTTATTTTAAGCTCCATAGATGATGGTAAACTTGTGTTAGATTTTATCAAAAAAGGGATAAGAGATTACATCGTTAAAGACGATAATGTAATTGAATCATTAGAGGCAATTATTGAGGGAGAAGAAGATAAATATTTGGATTCATTGTTTGATTAGCCAAAACGACCCCTGCTCGAGTAGGTACGATTCTGTTAAAGTTAGCTTTTTTATGCTACATCAGCCCAAAATATTAGCATTAGAGCCTAATAAATCAACTTGCCAAACCGTTTATTAAACCCCTCAATTCCTTGTAAACCTCCTGTATGTATGGCAAGCATCTTGCTGTTGGGTTTAAATTTTCGATTGGCAACCATATCCATTATGGCGTACATCATTTTGCCCGTATAAATGGGATCTAGAGGAATGCCATTTTCCATTTTAAAATTATTGATAAATGTTATAAGCGCTCTTGTATATTTGGCATAGCCACCAAAATGATAATTATCGAGCACTTCCCATTTAGTCAAATATTCTTTATTAACGATTGCCAACCAATTTTTTACCTCCTTGGTTAAAAAATCTCCTTTTAGCGATGAAATTCCAATTACTTCGGCTTTATCGTTCGCCTTGCTAATAAGGCCAGTGAGAGTGCCTCCCGTTCCCACAGCACTTATAATATAATCGTATGTGTCAACAAGTTTATGGCTGATAATTTCTTCTGCACCTCGAATGGCAATCGCATTTGTTCCGCCTTCGGGTATCAAATAAAACGAGCCATATTTAGCCGTTAACTCATTTATAAACTCAGGCTCGGTTTTGCATTTATAGCTTTCTCTGCTTATATATTGCAATTCCATTTCCATAAAAGAAGCCAAGCGTAAGGTTGGGTTTAAAGGCAAGGTTTCTTCTCCACGAATAATGCCTATCGACTTAAACCCAGCCTCTTTAGCCGCCACTGCCGTAGCGTAAATATGATTAGAATAAGCACCCCCAAAAGTGAGTAATGTGCTATGTCCTTCTTCCTTTGCCTTTAGTAAATTATAGTTAAGTTTATACCATTTATTGCCCGAAACATAGTCATGTATTTTGTCGATACGGAGCATATCAACCGAAACATTATTTGGGTTTACCTCTAATGTGATAGGGTCTAATGTTGGTTTTTGTTGTTGGGTTAACATAAAAATAGTCTTGTCATTTTTCTAGTGTTAAGTTAAGCATA
>CAZGDC010000181.1:0-4845 GCA_964524405.1 uncultured Roseivirgaceae bacterium | reverse complement strand
ATAAAAATAGAACTTTTGCTATACCATAATTCGGCATCTATTCGCGACTGATTGGGTATTACATTTTTACCGTGCTCTAATTGAAACTGCTTAATAAATGATACATATTCAATCGAATTTTTATAATCTCTACTATAAATTTTATCGAACAAACGATTAGCTTCTATAGCTAAGGCCTCGTCTTCTATTTCCATAAACATGGTAGCAACATCAACCCATTTATTGGTGGGATCATCTTTTTTAGGAAATATTTTTAAGAGCATTCCTCTGTATGACATAAAAGCAATATTGAGCAATTCATCTACTTGTATTAAATCTCTTTCAAAGGTGCCTCTTTTAGAAGGAACTAGTTTATTAGCTTCTTCGGTTTCTTTTGTGAGTTTAAATCGACCATTTTTATCAAAAAAAGATGAAAATGCTACTAATTTTTGAGTAGAAGGAACACCTAATAACGCTCTTAATTTTGGTGTTTTCGTTTTTATTATATGTACTTTTTTCCAAATTTCTGGTCTGGTAAACATGCCAATTACTACTTGGTTTGCATCCATTCCATTCCAAGAGCTGCTTCCTGTAAGTTTATATAAAACCTCCCGATTTTGAGTGTCTAAAGGTTTCATTCTACCCGTAGGCCCTTGCACTATTAACGTACCAAAAGCAGTTGCTAGTTCCTTCGAGTTTTCTTTGTGTTCCTGCAGATAATTTTCTACATAATCACTGTATTCTTTATGTTGCGAAAAAGCGGTTGTTTGTGATAAAAAAAAAGTGATAAAAAGTGCAATAGAGGCTATTGGCATTTTATTTATCTTTTTCATTAAAAATCTAATCCGAGAATTTTTATCAAATAACGTAAGAATTAAGCCTAAAAAAAGCAATGTATAACCAACATACGTTATTTCTACCCCTGGATCTTTATTAACGGAAAGAATAGTCCCTTTTTCATCTTCATCGTAGGAGGATTGAAAAAACTTATAGCCTTTATAGATTAAGGTGTTATTCATATATATATTATCTTCAAAAAAAACACCTTCTTCTTCATTTATAACGATAACATCTGAACTAAATTCTGAAGGAGCTTGGCTTCCTGGGTATCTTGTTAAGGTAAAATCTTTTAATGATATATAAAATGGAACTGTTATTTGTTGGTTTCCTGTTTCAACAATGTTAGATTTTTCGCCTTCTCGTATGTGCATCATGCCATCTAAGCCAAAGTGATAGGTAACAAATGCTCCTATAAGTATAATAACAAAAGAAAAATGAAAAATAGGGCCTGGTCTTAACACATTTTTACCTCTTTTAATAAAAATGAGTATCAAATTTACAGCCGATAATAATAAAATGGTTTGATACCACCAGCTTGTATAAATTATTGATTTGGCATAAGCATTACCAAAATCATTTTCTAAAAATGTACCTATACCAGCAGCTACTGCTAAAACTATCAGCAGTGCTGCCATCAAAAAATAGGAACTAACTATTTTAAAAATCATATTTATAAACGTGTGCTATTTTATATTTACTTTTAGCCATTTAATATCAATTAGTCAGCAATATTTGCCCTTATTTTACTACATTGTATCTCTATAAAAACCTCTTCCTTTTTAGAAAAGAAGAGGTTTTTATAGGCCTAATTAGAAAATACTACTTATTGAATATCATAGGATGCTTCTGTATCAGACTCTTCCATTAAACGTTTCTTTCCTTCTGACCAAGCACCGTTTTCAACAGCTTTTTTATTCCATTCTTTCTCTAATGTTTGTTTGAATTTAAGCTTAGCTGCAATAAGGTTTTCAAGCGGAACACCGGCTAATTTTTGAGCATTTTCTTTTGTGTCAAAATCGGGCACAGTATAATTCATTACCCCTTTGCTTGCCAGTATTCCTACAATCTCAATTCGTGCTTGCATGGCAAATTCATTGCCCACGGAAAGTAACCTTAGTGTTTCTTCAGGTGCGTGAAAAAATGATGGGTGTGACGCAACTGCATAATCCCATCTCCATTGTCCTTTTCTAACTAAATCCCTTACATTTTTTAATTCTTCATCTGTTGCTCCAACTTCCATTGCCTTCGCTATTTCTAAGTGGGCTTTGGCTAAGTTATCCATTGTTAATTCATGCAATTCATCCTTTCTTACATATTTTTGAGCCACTATATTTCTTAATTTATCTTCACTCTCTCTATGGCAAGGCATACAAGACCTATCCATGGTATTAAGTGGGTTTTGAAGTTGGTGATCTGAATATTTAACTGAACCTTCTTGCGTATATGGCATGTGGCAATCTGCACAAGAAATGCCTTTTTGCCCATGAATACCTGTTAAAAATAACTCATAACCAGGATGTTGCGTTTTTATTACAGGCACTTGAGATATTTTATTCTTAAAATCAATATGCCCTACTTCATCATAATACTTTTCCATTCCTTCGGCTGTTAAACCATATTTCCAAGGGAAAGTAACAACTTTAGCTATTTTTTCAGTTCCATCCTCATCAGTCCATTTGGTTTTCTTAAAGTAATACTCAGAGTGGCAAGCGGCACACACAAGGCTTCTTTTTTCTTGGTGAGAGGACTCCTCAAATGTAGGAAGCCCTGCTGCTATTAATCCTTTATTTAAAAAAGGAACATGTACGGCTAACTGAGCTGTTTTATTATCGTGGCAATTATAACAGCCAATTGGGTTCTTTATTTCGCTACCATATTTCGCCCATTTACCAGTAAAATATTCCATTTCCCCATCTTCTTCTATCATTCTTGGCACATCAGATGATTTACACGACCAACATGCAGTGGGCATAGGCCCTGTTTCTCCATCAACTGGCGCCCCTGTTCTTAACGTATTGGTGTTATCTTGAATGGCATAAAAATGTCCTCTAGGTGCGTTATAATCTTTAGCAAAACCATAGCCTGCCCATAAAACTGATAATTGTGTTTTATAAACCAGCATATCCATTATTTCACTGCTTTCTTTGGTTTTTAACCAAGAGCCATATTGCCTAGGGTAATACCTCGCCCATTGTTCATTTTCTGCGCGATCTTCATAAGGAATTTCAGGTGTTTGATTTAGTATAATCCGATCTTCATTATTCTTTTTAATGCTGCTAGTTAACCAAACCATAGCTCCAATGGCAAGCAATAAACCGATAAGTATTAATGTGTATTTAGCTTTCGTGTTCATAATATTTATTTTATTTTTTATCGCTATTTTATTTTAATTCTTTTACACCAAGGTTATGTGGTGTTGTAGTTATTCCTCTAACTTTTCCATGAGGGACTGATTTATGACAATCCCAACATCTTCTGCCGTTTTTTACGGTGTTGTCATCAAAATTATGATAGCCACTAGCGTTTTGCGTCATTTGAGATGCCAAACTACTATGACAAGAAATACAGTTTTTTTGAATTCTTTCCGCTGCATAGTCGCTTATTTTCATAGAATGATCATAGGTATCCAATGTAAAAGCTACCGAATGGTTCCAGCCATCTACTGACTTTGCATAGTACTTGTCAAAAAAACTATCCGTTGGTAAATGACAATCTACACAACTCGCTACCCTTGCATGTGCACTACGCTCCCAAGTTGCATACTGTGTATTCATAACATGGCAATTAATACATGCTTTAGGATCGTTTGATAGGTATGACGGCATTTTTGATGCATAAATAATATACGCAAAACATATAATGGCAACTATACCTACCAGTATCGTTATATTTTTAATGTTTATTATATTCATATTTAATAATGCGATAGATTAAAATTTTATTTCAGCATATTTTAATTCCTTACAACATTGGTAATCCGTAAACTTCAACTATCTGTAGCACACGCAAACACCCTGTTTTTTTACGCCAATCGTATAGTTAAAAATTACTTTATTTTAGTTTCAAAAAGCGTTGGTTTAAATGTAAGCATTAACCAAGCCCAGCTATTGGCTAAATTGGGGTCTCCTGTGCCTTTAATTTCAACCATGGAGTCTCCTGAAAACATTTGAGAATAACCAAGATGAACGGTTACATCTTTATGAGGTTTAACTATATATACAAAATCTAGCTCGGTGCCTATTGAGTTTGATAGTGCAAGCCCTGTATTTGAATCTATTATATCAACGGGGGTCATAAAGTGATGAACACGGGCTTGTAAATTTGCTTTTTTCCCAAGCTTAAAATTAGTTTTTATATTTAAATCAACAAGCCCTTTATTAGCATGCCCACTGCCTACAAAAAAGTAATCCATAAATCCATAAAACTTATGATTAGTGCCATATAAGGGTGCAAAAGAATTATTCCTTCCATTGGCTGCATCTTCATCGCTTGTACCAGATAGGTATTCGCCACCAATGGTAATGGGCGTTAAATTTGTTTTATAGGTGGCATAAAATGTAGCAAGGTAAGCATTTACATCGTGCCCTACTCCATTTTTACCTCCTTGGTGGTATAGTTCGGTTCTCAATTTTACATTACCAAACCATTTGTCAGCAATTACCGCATAGGTTTGTCGGTATGCCATAGAGGAGTCGGAAGCAACCTGTCGTCCATCGTTATGCACTAAAAAGGCGATATTCCCTTTTTCTGATTGATAGTCAAAGTGTGCAAACTGCATCGTTTTATAATTATTGGTTACCGTAGGATCGAAAAAATTTTGATTTAACCAATTTTGCTCAGGCTGCCAATTTTGGTTATAGGCCAATCCTACATCAACTTTCATCCCTTTATTATTTTTCCATAAGAAAAGAAAAGCATCGTGGCTTCTAGCCTGCTGCGCCCAACGCAAATCTCCTAAAAAACGTGCATCGTCATAATCGAGTGCCATACGACCTGCTCTAACACCAAAATTGCTATTGAAATTAT
>CAZGDC010000180.1:0-4854 GCA_964524405.1 uncultured Roseivirgaceae bacterium | reverse complement strand
TAACACTAGGTAAAATACCTATTTTTTCTATTATTATTATTAATTTGAGATTTAATAAATAGGCTCAGGCTACTTTTGGGTCTGTAAGTTTTTCATACAGGTTTTGGTTAGATGGCTCGGCATTTTGTCGGGTCATCTTTGTTTTAAACCTGCTGTATGTATTTTATAAAAAAACCTATTTGTTTTTAGTGCCACATCACCATATTTTTAGTGCCACTAATAATAAATTATAGTGGCTAGCTACATGGCTAATATTCTCCATAGGAGTCCTTCGTGACCTTCGGGATGACTTGCAGGAGTAGATTTAATGGAATGCTACAGCATTTTTGCTGTATTAGTTAAAAGCTTAGTCTACCATATTAACTGAGATGCCGCATTAGATTGATTTCGTATTTAAATGGTTATTTAAAAAAAACTGGCCTCAACTCTTAGTAATCTTTGGGTTCTGGTTTGTAAAAAGGCTCTTCTCTATTTTCAATAATTAAAATATACTCTCCTGGTTTTAAATCCTGTACAAAAATATCTAGTGCATATCCTTTTTTATAAAGTTTACCATCTATGCCTTTAATTTGATAATCTGTAGGGTTAGAGAGAGAGATAAGTTCATCCACATCATCGGTAGGGTAAAAAGAAATGGGGTCGGAAGTTGAATAGTATTCAAAAACATCGGAATAAATGGAGGTGTTTTCTGTGATATAATGAAGCCTAAATTGATTATCTCCAGCGTAATGCACAACGCCAATACTGTATTGGTTATTATCAATGTCTCCTTTAGCTTTTACTGTTTCGATGGTTTTCCAACCTTCTAAAAACATCTTTTCTAATTTGTAATAGCCATTTTTATCTTGTTCCCCTGTGCTAATCCACGAAATGGAAGAATTATCAGCCATGGGCTGAACAATAGAAAACCCACTGCCCGTTTGGAGAACCCGTGGATTTAGTATTTTGGGTAAGCATTCTGAATAATGAAATAGGAGTAGCGAAACGGGGTCATTTAATTGAAAATTCGATAAATCGACTGTAAGTGCTGATGAATTAGGTGATGAGATTACGGTAGTGCCGTTTATAACAACAGATTGTACACAAAAAGAATTTTTGTCGCTATTAAAAGGATTTTGTATATATAAATCTCTCCCTCTGTAAACACCTTTTAGGCTAAGCTGCTGGGCTTGACTTGCTAAGCTTGCCATTAGTAACAAGCATCCATATATTATTATTTTATTCAAATCGTAAGGATTCAATGGGGTCTAATTGTGATGCTTTTTTTGCAGGATAATAACCAGAGCCTACACCTACAATAATTCCAATTATAAAAGAAACAAAAATCCACAACCAAGGAATAATAAAGGCTCCATCCATAAAACTTGTTACCATATTGCCAAGTGCCATGCCTAGTATAATGCCTGCAATTCCTCCCATTTGGGTAACTATAATGGCTTCAATTAAAAATTGTTGCCTAATCCTACTTGGGGTTGCTCCCAACGCTTTTCTTATCCCAATTTCTCTGGTACGTTCGGTTACAGATACCATCATAATATTCATAAGCCCAATGGATGCACCAAGTAGTGTAATAACCCCAATTCCAATACCCCCAAATCGTAAATATCCTGTTATATCACTCAACGTTTCAGCCAATGATTCACTGCGTTCAACTTCAAAAGATGCAGAATCTCCTATTTTATCATGCCTTATAATTCGCATTAATCCTTGTGCCTCTCCCATGGCCTCGTCCATTATAATTGAGTTATCAACGAGTACATCAATATTAATAGTTAAACTTTTGCCAGCAGCCATTGCTCTGCCGCTAATCAAAGGAATAATTACACGATTGTCGGAGCTGCCGCCATCTATAGCTCCTTGCTCACTTAAAACACCTATTATCCTAAATCGGATGCCCCAAACTGATATTTCTTCAGCCAAGGGGCTTTCCTCTTTTTTAAATAATTTTTTAGCTATTTCTTTTCCAATAATGGCTACATTAGATCCGTATTTATCTTCAATTTCCGAAAAGTTTCTTCCTTCTTCAATGTCTAATCCTTCTTGATAAATATAATTTATATTGCCTCCAACAACACTAATATTTGGGTTTGTTTTTTCAGATAATCTTTTAACCTCTGCTACTTGTGTAATAAATGAAGATAAGCTTACTTGAGCATTAAACTTAAATTTATCAGCAAAACGGACGGCCTCTTTATAGGTAATAGGAGCGTAAGCACGCTGATTTTTTCCTTGAGACCTGCCCCTAGATATCTTTGATGAAATAGTAAAAGAATTGGCACCTAAGCTTGAAAAACTACTGGTAACGGAAGATTGAATTCCATCGATGGCCGTTAAAATACCAACCAAAGAAGCAATACCAATGGCAACAATTAATGCGGTAAGCACACTTCTTAATAAGTTAGCATTAATGGAGCGAAACCCTTCTCTAATATTTTCTATTAAATTCATTTGATGGATTATATGAATGCAAAGTAAGTAATTCCTGCTATTTTTGATTTACCGTTCATCAGTAATTTTAATATTTTGATAAAATTTATACAAATTTCATTTCTAATTCTTGCTTCATTTTCATCGTATGCAAACTATTTGCTTATCCCTATGGATGAAACCCAAACCAATCATCTTAAGGCTTATGGCATAACATATTGGGTATTGCAAAAAGAAGTAGAGGCAGACTGGCTGTTAAATTACCGTGGAGGCTGTTTTATGATGAAGCAGCATACTGCGATTGAAAATGAGCTTATTATTCGCGGGGTTTCTTATGAGGTTATTAGTGATACACAAGCCAATACTATTTTAAGAGAAATTGCCAATCCTTCATCAAATATGGATGTGATGAAGCTTAACAAATTTCCTAAAATTGCGGTGTACTCTCCTAAAAGCAAGCAACCATGGGATGATGCGGTAACCTTGGTTCTTACGTATGCAGAAATACCTTATGATGTTATTTTTGATCATGAGGTGATGACAGATGAATTACCCAAATACGATTGGCTTCATTTGCATCACGAGGATTTTACAGGGCAGTATGGCAAATTTTGGGCTAATTACAGCAATCAGCCGTGGTATATCGAGCAGAAGAAAGAATTTGAAGCCAATGCAGCCAAGTTTGGTTTTAGTAAAGTATCGGAGTTAAAATTAGCTGTGGCTAAAAAAATTAAAGATTATGTAGCAGGAGGAGGGTTTCTATTTGCCATGTGCTCAGCAACCGACACCTATGATATTGCATTGGCAGCCGATGGACTAGATATTATTGAGCGCATGTATGATGGTGATCCTGCGGATGCATCTGCCCAACAAAAATTAGATTATAGTAAAACTTTTGCGTTTAAAGATTTTGTAATTTCTCGTAACCCTCGCGAAATTGAATTCTCAAATATTGATATGCAGTTTCGTGAAAGGGGCTTAACGCAACAAACTGATTTTTTTAAACTATTTGAGTTCTCTGCTAAATGGGATCCTGTGCCCACTATGCTTACGCAAAATCATGTGCACGTTATAAAAGGATTTATGGGACAAACTACTGCGTACCGAAAGCAGTTGGTTAAATCGGAAGTTGTGGTTATGGGAGAAACCAAATCAACAGGAGAAGTACGGTATATTCATGGAGTTTTTGGACGAGGTTTTTGGACTTTTTATGGTGGCCACGACCCTGAAGATTATCAGCATTTTGTAGGAGAGGAACCTACCGATTTAAACTTGCATCCAACTTCGCCAGGGTATCGACTTATTCTAAATAATATCCTGTTTCCAGCTGCAAAAAAGAAAAAGCAGAAAACCTAAAATAGAGCACTACTTATGCCGATTAATGGTGTAATCAATTAGCTTTTGAAGAGATGTTTTATAATCAGAATCTGGGAAGTTACTTAGAATATCTAACGCTTCGTGATGGTACTTATTCATAACTTCAACAGAGTATTCGATACCCCCAGATTGCTTTACAAAGGCAATTACTTCTTTTACTTTTTTAGGCTTATGACTATGGTTTTTAATCAAATTGATTATTCTTCTCTTATCACCCCAAGAAGCACCCTTTAAGGCATGAATTAAAGGCAGAGTCATTTTCTTTTCTTTAATATCAATGCCCACGGGCTTGCCTATTTCTTCGGTGCCATAATCAAAGAGGTCGTCTTTAATTTGAAAAGCCATCCCTACTTTAATGCCAAAATTCCACATTTTATCTATCATTTCTTGTGGTTGATTAGCAGAACTAGCACCTACAGCACAGCAAGAGGCAATTAATGAAGCTGTTTTTTGTTGAATAACATCGTAATATACTTCTTCGGTAATATCGAGTTTGCGCGCCTTTTCCATTTGCAGCAATTCTCCTTCGCTCATTGCCTTTACTGCTCTGGAAACTATTTTAAGTAAATCAAATTCTTCATTATCAACTGATAATAATAACCCACGCGATAAAAGATAATCGCCTACCAAAACAGCAATCTTATTTTTCCAAAGTGCATTAATGGAGAAGAACCCTCTTCGATAATTGGCATCATCCACCACATCGTCATGCACCAGTGTTGCCGTGTGCAGCAGCTCAATTAATGAAGCACCCGTATGTGTAGATTCCGTAATTCCTCCAGAAACACCTGCACTTAAAAAAACGAACATAGGCCGCATTTGTTTCCCTTTTCGCTTAACAATATAGCCCATAATTTTATCTAAGAGCAGTACTTTGCTCTTCATCGAATCTCTAAATTTTTTTTCAAATTCTTCGATTTCAGAATTTATGGGGGCCTTTATTTCTTGAAGCTCTTTTGACATAAGTATTTTAGAGCCACAAACATACTACCTACATTACCTAAACCAAAGCAGTGGTTTTATGTAACTATTCAGCCAAGAGTCATTTCG
>CAZGDC010000179.1:0-4857 GCA_964524405.1 uncultured Roseivirgaceae bacterium | reverse complement strand
ACTAGCTCTTTTGTCTGTCTTTTTCGTTAAAAAACAGAACCATAGCTATGCTATGTAAATATTTTTTTAGGAAGTTAAAAGCGGAAAGAACAAAACTTGGGCTGACAGTTTACACTTAACATAACACTAGGGCAAAAAGAGTTTTTTGTTTTTCTTATAAAACACCTATCTTGTTTTATGTTAAAGTTTTTTCAGCATATAATTAATCTGGTTTTCCCCAATACATGTCCTGGTTGTAGGCGGCCGTTATTAAAAACAGAAGCATCGATTTGCTTGCATTGCCAATCTATATTGCCAAGGCGATTAAACTTTAAAAGCGAAAATTTAAAACAAAGGTTTTATGGTAGAATACCATTGGATGAAGCCCATGGATATTTGTTATTTAAAAGCAAAGGCATTACTCAAAGGCTTCTACACTCTATTAAATACCAAGGAAATACCACACTAGCAGTAGAGCTAGGATGTTTGTTTGGGCAAGAGTGTAGGAAGCAGAAATATTTTTCTACCGTTGATTATGTGGTACCAGTACCCCTTCATATTAGCAAGTATCGATACAGAGGGTTTAATCAAAGTGCATTAATTGCACAAGGGTTGGCTTCTACTTTAGAGGTTGAGCTAGACTTTAAGTCAGTTATTAGAATTATTAAAACAGCTACCCAAACAAAAAAAAATAGAATGGAGCGGTGGAAAAACGTTGATCAAATTTTTAAAGTAGTTTCGAAAGAGCTAAAAGGCAAACATGTACTTTTAGTAGATGATGTAATTACAACGGGCGCAACGCTTGAAAGCTGTGGGCAGTGCTTATTAGATGCAGGAGTAGCAAAAGTTAGTATTGCTTGTTTGGCTTTAGCCTAAAAATATAAGAAAACAAAAAAGTATCATTTCATAAAAAAAAGCCACGAATGCACAAATTTTCATTCGTGCATTCGTGGCTTTTTTATGAATACGTATTAAAACCTTCGTCTAGTAGTTAGAGCCAGCTCTAATCATTGCGCAACGGAAACCAACGGTTGCCGTGGCAGAGTCTTGATCTAAGTATCTTCTAGTACCAGGAGATAACCAATAAGCAACATCTTTCCAAGATCCTCCTTTATACACACGAGAAGTATTGGTAATTAATTGTTTTTGTGGGTCGTACTTGTCAACATTATCAAGAAAATCATCTCTACGCATTGGGTTTAAATCATCCATATCTTGAAAAGATAAAGGACGGTATAAATCTTGCACCCACTCGTTTACATTACCAGCCATGTTATAAAGACCATAATCATTTGGTGGGTACTCATATACATAAGCCGTAATCATTGCTCCGTCATTTAGTTTGCCAGCAATACCTGCATAATCTCCTCTACCTCTTTTAAAGTTGGCTAAGAAATATCCCATTTCTTTACCATAAGGGTTTCTTAAAGAGTGACCATCCCAAGGGTATAGTCTGCTATGTGTTTGGTTTTCATCTAACCATTGTGTTCCAATAAGTGCTTGTGCTGCATACTCCCATTCTGCTTCTGAGGGCAATCTATAATCAGGAAGTATAATCCCTGACTCCAACGGAATTCGACCATCCGACTCTGCTTCTGCCATTAAATCCGGATCCCAGTCGCCATTATCAATGGCGATTGTTTCTAATCCCATATTTACAGCATTAGTTCTCCACTTGGAATAGTCAGTGGCTTGTCTCCAACTAACACCTACCACTGGGAAATAACGAAACCCAGGGTATTTTAAATAATGTTCCGCATAAGGGTCGTTAAAAGCTAATGGAGATTTCCATACTTCTTGATCTGGGTTAATGGTTTCTTTAAATGCTGCAGAAGAATCAGAAGCATTTACATAAAACATATATTCTAGCCAATGAATATTAGCTACTTCCGTTTCATCCATATAAAAAGAAGCTACCGTTACCGTTCTTTCAATATTATCTCGAGACATGATTATATCCTCTTCAAAAGAACCGAGTACCATCCTGCCTCCTTCAATAAATACAAGGTTTGGCCCTTCTGGCTGCCCATGAAAAGGGTGGGTTTTATATCCAGCAGAATCTTCATAATCCATGCTGTAAGCCAATCCTGTTGACGTACTAAATTGCCCCGGATACTCACTATTGGGTTGTCCTCCTTTACTACAAGCTACAAATACTAAAGCAGATAAGCTTATAACAGCTAAGGCCCTAGATATACTTCGAATAGATTTCATATATTCTGTTTTTTTCATCAAAATTGTTTTCTCATTACCGTTGTTAATTATCTCATCGCAACAAACATACTCATAAGTTTGCATTAAATTATCACTAGACAAACGCATATTGCGCCTATTTAATTGTCAAAGAAAAAGCAAAATACTATTTATGTGCAAGAAAAGCTCAAAAAATGATAAAAAAATACCGAGTTTATATAAAAACGAAAGGTTAAAGACCTTCTTTCACTACTTTTTAGTGCTAAATTATACCGTTTGTATGTACTGCCTAAAAATTTAGGTTTAAATTTGGCATTGGTAGTTTATACAATAAATAAAAAACACAATGAAAATCATATATCTTTTTTTAAGGCATCTTATTGCTAAAAATGTTGTGCTTATAATAATGTTATTTTTAGGAAGCCCTTTTTATGGGTATGCACAAGAAATTAGTACGGTTATTAAACAAGCTACAGAATTATCGAAGCAAGAAAATCACATAGCAGCAGATAGCATACTATCTGCTGCTATACAATTAAATCCGCAATCAAAAGAACTGTTTTTTGAGCGAGGGAAACAACGGTTTTTGGTGGGAGATTATTATGGAGCAGTTGGAGATTTCGGTTTTGCGATAGAAATGGATACTAATTACAAAGAAGCATTTAATATGAAAGGGTTAGCCATGCATTATAATGGAGACCCAGATATGGCCATTGAATACTTTTCAAAGGCTATAGAGCTTGCCCCCGATTACACGGTAGCGTATGCGAATCGAGGGTTTGCTTATTATGCAATTGGCGCCAACGAAAACGCCTATTTCGATTTTTCAAAGGCCATAGAGTTAAACCCTAAAAGTGCTGACTTGTATTATAATCGAGGATTTGTAAGAGCTGATTTGGAAGAATACGTGGGAGCGATTGATGACTTTAACAAATCTATAGAATTAGATTCGTTGGATGCAGCCACTTTTCAATTACGTGCCGATGCCGAATTTGAGATTGGTGCATTGGACTATGCTCTTAACGATTATTC
The DNA here is from genome assembly GCA_964524405.1 of uncultured Roseivirgaceae bacterium. Classification (GTDB taxonomy): domain Bacteria; phylum Bacteroidota; class Bacteroidia; order Cytophagales; family Cyclobacteriaceae; genus JAKISE01. The sequence goes on along the minus strand of CAZGDC010000179.1, from coordinate 1,653 downwards.
CAAAGCCATTAGGTTCGATTCTTTAGATGAATTAAAATATGCTAGTAGGGCCTTGGTTTATAATGAACTAAAAAACTATCCAAAAGCCATAGAGGATTACACCATGGCCATACAATTATTCGAAAAAGAATATGAACCCAATCCTGAGTTGTATAATTTAAGAGGAGTAGTTTATTATAATGCACAACAATATAAACTAGCTATTGAAGACTATAATTACGCCCTACAACTTGAACCTACAGCACCACTACTATACGAAAATAGAGGGGCTGCTTTTTTTGAGGATGGCAAGTTTAAAGAATCGGCTCAAGATTATACGGAAGCAATTAACCTTGATCCAACTAATCCTGAAAACTATTATTTTAGAAGCCAATCAAAATTTATGCTTAATAATAAGCTTGATGGCTGTTTAGATTTAAAAAAGGCCGTTGAACTTGGGCTTTTAGAGGTAAAAAAAGAATTAAAACAGAAGTGTAAATAGCAACTATCAACTATCAAATGCAAAAACTAGTTTTAGGAATTGATGTAGGAGGCACCAACACAAAATTTGGTTTGGTAAATAGAGCAGGCGATATAATCGGAGAAGGGTCGTGTAAAACAAAAGGTTTCCGGCTATTTAAAGACTATTTGACACATTTAATATCGAATATAGAGAAGATAAGAGCAAAATTTCCCGATCATCAATTGATGGGCGTTGGTGTGGGGGCTCCCAACGGTAATTTTTATAAAGGAACTATTGAAGAAGCTCCCAATTTAGAATGGGAAGGGACGATTTATTTTGTGGACGAACTGAAACCTTATTTTAATAATATACCTGTTGTTTTAACAAACGATGCTAACGCAGCCGCTATTGGTGAAATGACTTTTGGTAGTGCTAAAGGAATGAAAGACTTTATCGTTTTTACCTTAGGTACAGGGCTAGGCAGTGGTATAGTTGCCAATGGCGAATTGATTTATGGAAACGATGGGCATGCAGGCGAAATAGGACATACTCTAGTAAATGTTTTTGGTCGAACCTGCGGATGTGGTCGTAAAGGATGTTTAGAAACCTATGTTTCTGCCACAGGCATAAAACGCACGGTTTACAAATTATTAGCCGACTATATGTGCGATAGCGAATTAAGAGGAGTCTCTTTTAACGACCTATCAGGCCAAATGATTACAGAAGCGGCTTTAAAGGGAGACTTTATTGCAAAACAAGCATTTGAATATACCGGCAGAGTATTAGGAATGAAACTAGCAGATACGGTTGCTCATTTTAGCCCAGAAGCAATATTCTTGTTTGGCGGATTGGTAAATGCAGGAGAACACTTAATGAACCCCGCGAAACGCCACATGGAGGATAATATGCTCCGTAACTTTAAAGGAAAGGTAAAGCTTTTAGTATCGGGATTACAAAATAAAAATGCCGCAGTTTTGGGTGCAAGCTCTTTGGCTTGGAAAAAATTAGATAAAGCAATTTATTAACCAGACGGACATAAGACAAAAAGATTAAAGACATAAGACTCTTATTTTTAACTTGTTAAAAATAATTTAATAACGTTTAATTACCGTCAGGTTAATAACGTGAATAATTTATACCATTACCATGCCGTTAAATTTCTTCACAACCCCTTGAATACAAGGCTTAAAATTTCACATACTTTATTTTTG
>CAZGDC010000178.1:2544-4864 GCA_964524405.1 uncultured Roseivirgaceae bacterium | reverse complement strand
GTATTACTAAAAAACTTAGCATGAAAAAATATTATATAATAGGCGCCATTATACTATTGGTTGGCTTACTTATAAACTATAAGTTTGATGGGTTTAAGAAAACAGAACTCATAATTATTAAGGTAGAAAATTATACTGTATCCGGTGTGGCTTTTGAAGGTAGCTATAAAAGCAGTGCATTAGTATTACTTGTAGATAGTATGAGGGCTTACCAAAAAGAGCTTAAAGGCGAAACAAATGTTGTAATTATTAATTATATAGATAAGGCGAAAGAAACGCTAGGAGTAGTTTCTAACTTTGTTGGTATAAGTGGTGATGGCATTAAATTTGAAAAAAAATTTGAAAAGCGAATTATTAAAGCCACTAAAGCCATTAGAGTAGTTATAAAAATACAACCTCTAATAATGTCAACTCCTGAAAAAATAAAAGCAAAAGCATTTGAGCTAGCAAAAGAAAAAGGATTAACGCTACAAAATTTAAGTATTGAGCAGTATAATAAAAACGGAACATTAGTCATTGATTTTCCGATTAAAAATGAATAATGCGAATTAAACAGACTCCAGCACGGTTCTAAAAGCAACTACTTTATCGCCAAACTTATGTGTGTGCTTGGCTTGTAAAACTGGGGCATATTTAGCTTGGTATTGCTGTAAGTTAGCCATGCTTTTAGTAAAATATTGCACCGAGTAAGTAATAGTTTCTTCTTGTTGTAGCAACACCTCATACATTTGATAAGAATCAAAAAGTCCTGTACTCAGAACCTCCTTTATATGCGTTTTTTTCATCCAGTTTAACCATTCAGTGGCAATGCTTGGTTCTACCGATAATGTTATATTATATAAAATCATTGCGCAATTTTTTAGCCACAAATACTTGATGAAGAGAGCTTTTTTAATAAAATAAAAAAATAGGATGAACCCGCTTACCTTTTGGTTTTACGTAGAATAAAGAAGCACTAAAATAGTTTTTTTTTACAAATTGATTACGTTTAATTAATTTTATTCAAAATCTATCATCAATTTTATTGAGTTCTTCATAAGTATGTTATTTCTTTGAGGTTATTTAAAAGTTACTTTTCAAAAGTTTTTTAAAATAGGCGTGTAATTTATGGTATTAGTTGGCTTTCTTGTTGCGTTAGTAATTTCTTTCTATCTCTTAGCTGAGGTAAGTGATCGCTACTTTGTAATCTCATTAGACAAAATTTCTAAGCGGTTTAATATGAGCCATGATATGGCAGGTGCCACATTTATGGCAATTGGCTCTAGTGCCCCTGAACTATTCGTTTCTTTTATTGCGTTGGTTCGCCCTGGCGATCATCACGCCATTGGAGTTGGCACTATTGTAGGTTCAGCTTTATTTAATTTGTTAGTAATTGTTGGAGCTGCGGCTGTTGTAAAAAATGCCGTTATTGCTTGGCAGCCTGTTATAAGAGATTTATTATTTTATGCCATTGCCATTCTTGGCTTATATTATGTGCTCTATAATGGAAAAATAGAGTATTGGGAAGGCATTTTATTAATTTCAATGTATGGCGCATACTTGTTTTCGGTATTAAAATGGAGAAAATGGTTTAATTACAAAGAGTTAGACGAAGATCCTGAAGAGGAGGAAGAAGAAGAAAAAACAGGTTGGAAAGTTGTTTTTAAACCCTTAGATTGGTTATTGTCAAAATTTTTTAGACATCCAGATCATTACATGTCCAACTTTATGCTTTCTATTTTAATGATTGCACTCTTATGTTTGGTTTTGGTAGAAAGTGCTATTGGCATAGCACATATTTTAGATATACCTGAAATAGTAATTGCTTTAACGGTGCTTGCGATAGGAACTTCCGTACCAGATATGGTATCTTCTGTAATTGTAGCAAAGCAAGGGAGAGCTGGAATGGCCGTAAGTAATGCTATTGGCAGTAATATATTCGATATTTTTATTGGACTTGGTCTGCCTTGGCTTATTATATCGTTGGTAACTGGAGATGCTATCTTTTTCGATATTGAAGGACTGGATATCTCTGTCGGGTTATTATTTGGATCTGTTTTATTAATATTGACTTTTTTAATATGGAAAAAATGGAGGCTAACAAAAAAACTTGGACTTACTTTAATATTACTCTACATCCTATATGTAATTTGGGAAATATTTAGAATTACTTTTAAGGATGGAGAGTTTATGGAATTCTTGAATTTATAAACTACTTGCAACGTAGCTATTCAGCCGAGGTGCTTTCGAGATAAAAACAGATATTTTTTTTGATAAATGAAGAAGCTCCTTTTTATTAGCATAGCATCGCTATGGCACTAAAAATAGCTAAATTTTAGCC
>CAZGDC010000178.1:0-2444 GCA_964524405.1 uncultured Roseivirgaceae bacterium | reverse complement strand
ATTAACAAACTATAATCTCTGCTCTTTAAATGAAAGTTAACCCTTCGCATAACGGCTGGCTATCAGATTATTTAGAATACAGAAAAACAATTTTTCAGTCGTTTTTAAAGGATGCTGCATCCGATAGCCACCCAGAGCATTCGATGTACCGAATTTTGCAACCAACAGGTATTATGTATGGGCATCCGCTTAATAAAAAAAATGTATCAGATACTACAGAGCTTAATAAATTAAAGCTATTAATGGCAGAAAGTTTGATTAGTGGTTCACTAATCTACCATCACCAAGAAATTAATAACGAAGATGATTTTTCGAATGTTATTATGAAAACAGTTCAAAAAATTGGAGATTTTTATAATAAAATATACCCGGAGTTATCCGTATCTAACCATACTTTTTTAGGAAAAAAGAAATCACCTTTAGAGATTGCTGAAAAAATATTGGAGAAAAGGGTTCGGAAAACCAATAAAAAGCATGCTAATTATTGGGTGCAATTTTTCGACAATATTATATTATTTTTAGATATTTACTTTTTTGGGCAATGGATGCACACAAGCTCAGAAAAAATGATTGCAGAATTTTTTAAGCAAGAAAAAGAGGAATTAAGGTTAAGCATTATTAAGGTGATGTCTGCGGCAGCGCATGCCAATAAAAATATTGAAGAAGAAGAGCAGGCCTTATTTAATTTCTTTTTAAAATCTTCTCACTTATCTGCCCAGCAAAAAAAAGAAGCTCAAAAAGATTTTAAGAAAGGAATTAGCTTAACCGATATTTATATCCCCAATCAAAACTCGTGGTTATTAAAAAAATTCTTTTTAGAGCTTGCCATTTTAACTGTTTGGGTAGATAGAAAACTAGAAGATTCGGAAATGGTATTCTTAAAGGCATTTACAAAAAAAATGGGCTTTTACGAGGAAGATTTGGAAAATAGCTTACTAGCAGTTGAAGGGTTTATTCTTGAAAATTGGAGTCAACTAAATCATCTTAGGTCGGGTCATAGCCTTAGTGAGATAAGTGCCAAGTATTTAAAACGTGTTAAAACAACTACCAATAAAAATGTCATTCGTATAAACGATGAGCTTAAAAAAAATGCAACTATTAGTACGTTATTAGTTAAATCTAAGTCAGAAAATTTAACAGAAAAAGAAGAACAAGAGCTGCATAAAGGGTTAATTAGTGTTTTAAAAGTAGTCCCTACGTTTGTTATAATTGGCTTGCCAGTATCTTATTTAACGCTACCTATGCTGTTAAAAATATTGCCTCACGAAAACCCCCTTTTCGATTCTATTTAGTTGCCACCTATTTAAGATAACCTCTATTAATTACAGAGGAAGCGTAATGCATGGTATCTAAAAAAATGGTTTTATTAATGCCAGTGGTTTTAAGTGAATCTATTAGAAGCAGGCCATTATAATCATTTAGCCAAACATGAATGTTCTGAGTGGTTTTATAAACATGGTTTTCTGTTTTTAATTGTGCCACAATTTGCCTTAACTCTTTAGGGTTATTTAAGTACTTAATTTCAATTTTTTTAACGGTGGTATTGGCATCGGGTAATGCAGTGTAAATGGTTTTTAATAGGTTACTATTTTGTTCTTCTACTTTTTCTTGAATATCAAAGGCACCCAATAACGAGGGTTTGTTGATCTCAGCTATTAAAAGTGGGTATAGCTCGGTTGCCCAAAATAATGAATCAGTATTTTTTACTTCTACTTCTTCTTTCACTCCATTTACCCATAATTTTTTACTTACGGGCAACCCACTTTGTGATTGATTTAAAATTAGGTTTTCTGTAAAAGAAGTAATATCAAAATAAGGCTTAATATCCGCTTTTTTAGGTGCAGGAGATGTGCATCCTATCATAAATAAGGCTATAATTAGTGGAATATACCTCATTGCGAAACTAAAATTTTACCCGTCATTTCAGTTGGTATTTCTTCGCCCATAATGGTAAGTATGGTTGGTGCTAAATCTCCTAGTTTACCATCTTTAATGTTATAAACAGAATCGTTAGAAACCAAAATACAAGGCACCAAATTAGTAGTGTGTGCTGTATTAGGAGAGCCATCAGAATTTACCATAATATCGGGGTTTCCATGGTCGGCAATTATAATGATGTCGTAATTACTTTCGAGGGCTGCGGCTACTACTTTTTTAGCTTCATAATCTACGATTTCGCAGGCTTTTACAGCTGCTTCAAAAACACCCGTATGCCCTACCATATCAGGATTGGCATAATTAAGGCAGATAAAATTGGCTGATTTGGCTTTAAGCTCAGGAATAATTTTGGCACTAATATCAGCAGCGCTCATTTCGGGTTGCAAATCGTAGGTTGCTACTTTGGGCGAAGGGCATAATAGCCTCGATTCGCCTTCGAATGGTTCCTCTTTTCCGCCAGAAAAGAAAAAAGTAACATGAGGATATTTTTCAGTTTCAGCAATTCT
>CAZGDC010000177.1:0-4896 GCA_964524405.1 uncultured Roseivirgaceae bacterium | reverse complement strand
CTAATTTAGATAAGGCTGAGGTAGAGGCGTAAGCCTTTCCTTTTTTACAATCATTCCTGCGGAGGCAGGAATCCGTAAATATCGAAAAGCTGAAATGAGGATTAAAATATAGTGATTGGCGATTTTTTTACAACATCCTACAGGGCAGATTCCTGCCTCCGCAGGAATGACGTTTAAGTTTTGAATGACGTTAATAAAAAGCACCATTTCAACATTAAACTTGTTGAAATGGTGCTTTTTATTTTACTTTAAGTTGTGAATTTAGAAGATTACCTAAGAAATACAGTTTACAAAGAAAAGGTATCAGTTATTGTAAATTATATTGGTAACGACAAAAAGCGATTTGCCCACTTAATGGAGCTATTTTTTGCGGATGATAACCGATTAGCTCAACGAGCTGCTTGGATGATGAGTCATTGTGTAGATAAACAGCCTAAACTGGTGCTGCCCTACTTAGAAAAAATGGTAAAACACCTATATGTTTCTAATGAAGATGCCATTAAACGCAATGTACTTCGAATATTACAACTAATAAGTATTCCAGAATCACTCTGGGGGCAAGTACTTGAAAAATGTTTTAAATATTTAGAATCGAACAACGAAGCCATCGCGATTAGAGTTTTTTCAATGACGGTAGCCTATAATATTTCGCAGCACGTACCTGAAATTAAACCTGAGCTTAAAGCCTTAATTGAAGAAATTATTATTTTTGGATCGGCAGGTTTAAAGAGCAGGGGTAATAAGATTTTAGCTAAGTTAAAAACAGAGACATAGCCTTACCTATTTCATAAGCATCTTGGTTTTTTTTAACTTAAACTGGCCGTAATCATATATAAAAGTAATCTACTGCAAAAAAACAAAATGTACATTTTATTAATGCGTATTCTTCATTGCAAAAACATTGCTATAAATCACTGCATTTTCGGTTTATTGCTATTTTTATTTAAACGCCCCTACTTTGGTATAATCAACTATTGCCCAATAATTTATACACTTTATTAGTGGCAGTAATTCTTATTTTTTCACTTTTTTTTATAGCCTTTTATAATAAAGAAAATTGACAATGCAATTGCTAAAATATAAACAATTGCTAATGCTGGTTTTTCAAATGTTAGGTCTTCAAGGTTAAATAACCGAAACAATGCACTTCCAATGATAATAATTAAAATTATAGAAAAGATGTTTAGTGTTTTCTTGTTTTTCATATTATGAATGTTTGTTTATTAAGTCTATTAGTATTCCCATTACGAGTGCTATCAAAGCAAATGAGATCATTCCAAAAACATAGCTTAGTAAGCCTTTTAAGTAATTTGTGATTTTGCTTTTTCCAAAAAACTGACCAATACCCCAAGAAATATATAAAAATACAATTATTACACCTCCGCTATCTAAAATATTTATACCAATCATACTACTTATAATTCCAAAAAAAGCGAATGCCAACATTCCAATTCCTATCAGGAAAAACAAAAGAATAAGAATTTCAAAAAAATTGTAGTTATACTTTCTGAAAAATATTTTTATCCAAAATGCAATAAGAAATGCCATTAAAATATTACTAAAACCATAATTGTTAGAAATCCATTTAAAAATTGATATAATTGCTGACTTTTCTTCTCCAATTGTAGAGTAGTTTACATATCCATCTTCAAAATGTAAAAATTGTTGAGCTATTGTATAAATCAATGATGTAATAATGATAAAAGCAATAGGTTTCACGAGTCGATTTCTATCATCTGAAATAAAGTTTCTTATACTTTGTCCAGGTCTTAGCAATAACTCTCTAATCGTAAAAAATATTCCTTTATCGAAATTCAAAACACTTCCAATCTCTGATAGAATATATTTTCCATCAATTCTTTTAAGTTTGGCAGGTTGTCCACAATTGGGACAATAGTTTTGATTTATTTCAGTATTACAATTTTTACAATTCATCTTTGTTTTTCTATCTAGTGCCTGTACGAAAACTCTGCAAAATTAGATTTTTATTTTTATGCTATTTTTGATAATATTGCCACTAACTACCTAATAAAACCAACATTTAAAAACGCTATTTTTATTATTATACACTAATTTTATCGCACACCATATTTGTAAGATTTCGCAATAAATTCACCCTTCTTTCTTGAACTTCATCGGCAGAATACCGGCAATAGTATTGCATTAAAATAGCCGCTTGGTTCACATAAGTTTCTTCATCTATCCGTTTCATTTGCCCAATAATAGGTGCTTCTTCCTCTGTTAAATTAAAAAATGCTCCTCCTTGGGTTTCCCTAATCAGCCCAGTTTCAATCTCATAAATTTTCATATCGGCCGTTACCGTTTCGTGTGGTTCATTGGCTCCGTACATATGCAATGTTAAATAGGGTTTGCTTGTAACATTTCCCATTTGGTGAATTAATGCGTTATTCACTTTGGCGATACTGCCATATTTCAAAATTTCTTTCTTTACAACGCTAAAAGTATCGCCTGCATTTGAATACACTTGATGCATTACTTCGCCAAAGACCTGTACTGCGCCCCATTGGGTATATCCATGGTTATGCACACTCGAAAAATCTCCTGGGTTCCAAGTCATTATCATTATCTCAAATTTATCAGTCTGAAAAGCCAATTTACGCCCATACCCATCTAAAGCAGGATGCGAGTAATCAGCCCAAGGCTGTAAATCTTGTTCTATTATTTGTGCTTTTTTTACTAATTCTGCAGCTAATTTAACAGTTAAATGTTCCTGTTGTTGTTCGATTGAATCAACCAAACGTTGTAGTCCAGGGGTTAGATTTTTCATATTTAAACTTAAAAATAATTACAAAATTAGCTGCATAATAGTAACATCTACCCATTTGTCGTCAATTTTACCGATTTCCTTTTGTACGCCTACTATTTCGTAGCCAAGATTAAGATTATAAGCAATGCTTGCCGTATTGGTCGAAAATATTTTAGCCACTAAATGATGATACCCTAATTGCTTGCACTTTTCTATTAAAGAACGCTTCATTTTAGAGCCATACCCTTTACGAATCTGATTCAGCCTTAGATAAATAGTTGTTTCACAGGATGTTCGGTAGCCTTCTCTATCGCTATATCGTTTTATAATTCCCCAGCCTATTACTTTATTATTCAACACTAAACATTGTATAAGCTCTCGATTATTAAAATTAAGTATCAATTTTTTAAAGTAAGTTGCTGTTTTGGGCGATGTTTCCATAGAGCTTACTCCTTGGGCAATATGTTCATTATTAATAGATGCAAGCACTTGGCAATCGTTTAAGGTGGCAAGGCGAATTTCTGTTATTTCCATTAACTATTTTGTGTATTTCTAATTACCGTACCGGGCTTGGCCTCATTAATCACACCATTATTAATCAGTTGTATTCCGTTTACCCAAAGGTGCTCTACCCCTTTCGATAACTCCATAGGGTTGGTATAAGTAGCCATTGGCTTAATTTTTTCTTTCTCAAATAAGACTAAATCTGCCTTATAGCCTACTTGAACCCTGCCACGATTTTGCAAATTAAAATACTCGGCAGGCATAGTTGTAACTTTGCGAATGGCTTCTTCAAAAGTTAACATGCGAGTATCAAAAACATACCGATGCAAAAATTCGGTAAATGCTCCATACGAGCGTGGGTGGGGCACGCCAATGCGCTTTGGCGCATTAATGGGGTGGCTCCAAGAATCGGTACAAATCATGGCATGTGGCCAAGTAATGGCTTGGTCTATATCGGCTTGATCTATACAATGATATACAATCCACATTTCCGTATCTCGTTTAAGGATATTGCATATAGTTTGTGCCAAGCTCCAATTAAACTCATGGGCAATGGCTTGCACATCCTTTCCTTCCCATTCAGGGTAATCGTTAGAGATAATAAGCATTTGTGAGAGGTCGTAATCTCGCTCCACAATATAGCGGGCAATTTCCGCTACCACCTCTTCATTATCAAGCCTTTCTTTCACCTCTTCAAGACCGCCTTCTAAGAATTTTTTTGGAATAAATGCTCTTAGTTTGGTAGAAACTGCGGTATAAGGATAGACATCAATTTTAGCTTGTTGGGTATGCGTTGCATTATAATTCTCTAAACGCTTGAGCACTCCTTCTATCTTTCCAAAATTTCGTTTTTCAGCCGCTTTTAAGTGGCTCACTAGCACATTAATTTCGGCCTTTTCTCCAATGGTTAATGCTTCTTCAATGGCTTCTTCTAGTTTATCACGCTCATCGCGGATATGTGAGGCATAAATACCTCCATTGGATTTAGCTATTTTGGCTAGCTCAATAATTTCATCGGTATTAGCAAAACAGCCAGGCACATAAATTAAACCAGTAGATAGGCCTAAGGATCCCTCTTGCATAGAGGCTGCCATAGATTTTTGCATTTGTTTTTGCTCTTGAGTCGAAGAGCTCGTCCATTTTTTTAAGGCTCCACCCCTAAGCGTACTATGCCCCGTAAGCGTGGCCACATTAAACTGCACCCCTATTTTTTCAAGTAGCTGAAAATATTCTTCTAACGATTGCCAGTTAAAATCAAACTCAAGATCATTCGCTAACTTTTGCATGGTAGGCAGTAAATGCTCATCTATGGGTGCAGGCGAAGTGCCACAATTACCAAATATTTCGGTAGTTATGCCTTGGTATAGTTTATGATCGGCAGCATGTGGATAAAAGAAACCAAACCCCGTAGAAGCGTGGGTATCAATAAAACCTGGGGTTAGTGCTAGTCCTTGTGCATTAATGATGATTTCTGCTTCTGGCAACGTATCTCCTTCTAAAAAAATGGCGGTAATCGCATCTTCCTTAACTCCAATAGATCCGGTGTAGGGTTTTCTTCCTAACCCATCGTAGATAAGGGCATTTTTGATTAAAAAATTAAGCATGGTGTAAAGATAGTTAAAAGG